>CALRKC020000123.1:0-6778 GCA_943367895.1 Erythrobacter sanguineus
AAGAAATCAATGTGCTTTCAGGAAAAACCGATGCCTACGGAAACGCAAAAACAACCATCAATCCGCAACTCACCGGACAGGCACCGGGTATGCTGAAAGCGGCATTCATTACGAAAGTATATGAAGAAGGCGGCGATGTCAGCACCGATGTCATGAGTACAACGTATTCGCCATATAAAACGTACGTCGGTATCAAATCACCGACACCTACCAAATATGGCATGCTTGAGACCCGTGCCATGAACCGTTTTGATATCGCAACCGTGGATGAAAAAGGCAGGCCGAAATCAGTCAAAAACCTTCAGGTAAGCGTCATGAAAACCGAGTGGCGCTGGTGGTGGGATGCTTCGGAAGACAATTATTCGAACTTCAATTCCTCAAACGCCACGACTTCATATAAGAATTTTATCATCAGTACTGATGCCAATGGAAAGGGCTCAGTGCAATTTACCGTTCCCGATGAGGACTGGGGTCGTTACCTGATCCGTGCCATCGATCCGACTGATGGGCACGCTTCTGCGGTAACCGTGCTGATTGACTACCCCATGTGGTCCGGCAAGACCCGAAACACCGATGCAACTACAGCAAATATGCTTGTTTTTTCAACCGATAAAAAGAAATATGCTGTTGGAGAGACGGCAAAAGTATCGTTTCCGTCCAGTGCAGGCGGCCGCGCACTGATTTCAATCGAGAATGGTTCCCGCGTAGTGCAGACCTATTGGGCACAAACTAAAAAAGGGGAAACCGCTTTTGAAGTGCCGATTACCTCCGCCATGGCGCCTAATGTGTTTATGAACATCACACTGCTGCAGCCACATGCAACGACTAAGAACGATTCGCCAATCAGGATGTATGGCATCGTCCCGATAGAAGTGATTGATAAGGCCACGATTCTTGAACCGAAGCTCACCATGCCCGATGTACTGAAACCGCAACAGGCCTTTAATTTAAAAGTGAGCGAAAAGTCCGGACGCGCCATGACCTATACCGTCGCAATTGTCGATGAAGGCTTACTCGATCTTACGCGCTTTAAGACCCCGAATGCCTGGGACAATTTCTACAGCAGGGAAGCACTGGGCGTAAAAACCTGGGATATCTACGATAATGTGATCGGGGCTTATGGCGGGAAGGTCAATCAGATTTTCAGCATCGGTGGAGACCAGGAGCTGGGTGGTGGAAAAGCGAAAAAAGCCAATCGTTTCAAACCTGTCGTATTGTACTACGGGCCATTTACTTTGGCCAAAGGCGAAACCCGGAACCATAAGATCATGCTGCCCAAATACATCGGTTCAGTACGTACGATGGTTGTTGCCGGGGATGCCGCTGCCAGCGCTTACGGAAGCACTGAAAAAGCAACGCCTGTACGCAGCCCATTGATGGTTTTGGCTTCAATGCCCAGAAAAATTACACCATCGGAAAAAGTAACAGTACCAGTGACCGTTTTTGCTATGGAAAAACAAGTCAAAAATGTTTCGGTAAAAATCAGTGTCAATAATGCGCTGCGCATAGCAGGCAGCAATACCCAGACGATCACTTTTGCAGGCCCAGATGAAAAGCTTGCTTATTTCAGCCTGGAGGCAGGCAGTGCCACTGGTATTGGTAAAATGACCGTAACGGCAACATCAGGTAAGGAAAAATCCACATACGAGGTCGAGATTGATGTTATGAATCCCAATCCGATTACGAATACGATTAAGGATGTGATCCTCAAACCGGGCAGTTCCAACACGATTTCGTGGACGACCTTCGGTGTTTCCGGCAGCAACAGGGCACAGTTGGAAATCTCATCAGTCCCTACAATCGATTTTAACCGCAGGCTGCAATACCTGATTGAATATCCTCATGGTTGTGTCGAGCAGACCACTTCGGCAGTTTTCCCCCAATTGTACCTCAATGATGTGGTTGATATTGATGCGGCCAAATTACAATCCATTCAGAGAAACGTAAAAGCCGGAATCAGCAGGCTCAGCGGATTCCAGCAGGCCAATGGTGGTTTTTCCTATTGGCCGGGCAACGGTCAGGCCGACGACTGGGGCAGTTCTTATGCCGGCCATTTCCTGATTGAAGCCGAGAAAAAAGGATTTGTGCTTCCTGTCAGTTTTAAGAACAAATGGATTGATTATCAGAAAAAAGAATCCAAAGCATGGCGTTTCAATGCCCAATGGGGCAACGATTTTTCACAGGCCTACCGTTTGTATACACTGGCTTTGGCAGGTTCCGCTGATCTGGCGTCGATGAACAGGCTGCGCGAAACGAAAGGTATTTCGAATGAAAGTAAGCTGAGACTTGCCGCCGCGTATGCGTTGGCAGGACAGAAATCTGCGGGGCAGGCACTTTTGGCAAAGAGCAAAATTGACGACGACGACAGCGATTACCGTTATTACTATTACGGTTCAGCCGAAAGAAACCGCGCCATGGCATTGGAAACACTGGTATTGCTCGGGCAAAAGGAAAAAGCGTTCACGATGGCAGCCAAACTGGCAAAAGACCTTTCCGCACCACAGTGGATGAGTACGCAGACTACCGCCTATGGCTTGTATGCGATCTCCAAATTTGCAGCCGCTAACGGTGGCAGCGGAATGGACATCGTCATCACGCAGGACGGTAAGTCAGAAGCGGTAAAGACCTCCAAGGCAATAACGAACCGAAAACTGGCGGTAAAAGTGGGGACCAATGGCATTTCCATCAAAAATAATAAGAGCAACACCTTGTTTGTACGCGTACTGAATTCCGGTATACTTCCGGTAGGCAAGGAACTTGCGGAACAGCATGATGTCGCCGCGTCGATGGTATTCAGGAACAGGAAAGGACTTCCCGTAAACGTAACCAAAATTACACAAGGCACAGAATTTATTGCTGAGGTGACGGTCACAAACAGGCGTAATGAATATGTGTCCAATATCGCCTTATCGCAGATACTGCCATCCGGTTTTGAAATCGTCAATACGCGTTTCACAGATTTCGGTGATGCCACGACAAACCCGGCAGATTATATTGATATCCGTGATGACCGTACGAATTTCTATTTCGGATTAAAGGCCAATGAAACCAAAACGTTCAGGATCCTGCTGAATGCGTCTTACCTTGGCGCATATTACCTCCCGGGCTTACAATGCGAAGCCATGTATGACAATACGTTTATGGCGAGAACTAAGGGATTCTGGGTTGAAGTAGTGAAATAAAATGAAGAAGCGTCATATTTGTTTGGCAATGGTACTTGCCATTATAGTTTCATGTGCGGTTAAAAAGCAGTCTGAGGTGCAGGCGCAATTATTGTATACTTATTCCTGGGAAGATGAACAATCGGTTCAAAAACCTTCGGATTCGTTGGTATATTATCCCGGAGATCCTGAAAAGACTTTAGCCCGGTTTAAAGACAAGGACCAATACCACATTTTTGTTGAAGATCAGGCGGCAGTCAGCATCATCAGCATAAACAATCATAAATACGGTGTCTTTACAGACTCATTATCAACATCGATTTATGAATTCAGGAAAGATGGCATGAAATCCAGATTTTATTTTACGGAAACGGAGTTGGGCGTAAACGTTCAGGCCGAAGCAATAGATATGAATAATGATGGATTTCAGGATATTGTCATACGCTACCAATTGGGAGGCTTTTATGGGGAAGATGATATCTGCCTGCTGTTTGACCCGAACGCGCAGCGATTGGAAAATGCAGGTAAACTACATAACGTAGAGTTTGATCCCATTGCCCGGAAAGTATACAACAATTGGAAGTTTACAAGAGATACTTACGACATCGTCAATATGGATTTTTTATTTATTCACAGGGAAGTACAATACGACGAAGATGGAGGCCTTAGCCTGATTCCGCCGATTAAAATTCTTGACAAATACCTTGCTCAGGCGATGAAGCTCGAACCTGACTCCATTTTGTATCCTATCAATAATGATTCGCTTAACAATTATTCACGCATAATAACTATGGGAAAATTCATTGACGGTAAAAAACTTTACGCCATCGATGTCGATTCTCCTGATGAAAATGCTGCGATTGATTTCTATGAATATAATGGCAGTTGGCAAAAGATCAGTGCACAACAAACGGCAGGCAGTGTATGGATGACCCAATTCCTGGATTTTGACGGGGATGGGCGCAAGGAAATCGTATTCTCAGGACATCCCAACATGAACGGTAATTCCATAATTGAAATATATTATGTCCCTGAAAAAAGCCCGATTCACTATGCAGGCGGTTATTTCGGAGTAATCAACGAAAATGAAATCGATAAAAAACATAAAACCCTCGACACCAACTTTGCAGGCAGTTGGTATACGCCTGAAGAATTCACACATTATACATGGAACAACGAAAAGCTTATTCCGGTCAGGCGATTGATTTTGAGGCTCAAAAAAGCAGACATGAGGCACAGTGCGCAATGGATTGAATATTATGAAAATCCGACCACTGACAAGGATACTTTGGTTTTGAAATACAAAAAAACGTACAGGTTGAATAAAAAGCAAAGGGGACTCATGAAAACTTTCGGGATTTATGGCGACAGTCTTTAACATCATAAAAGCCGATTGTGTATCGTTTTTCAGGCGCCGCGTCGATTGGGTAAAACGCAACCGCATCAAGTCGGCGGTAATGTTCGTGCTGTTGGTCTGGTATTATTTTTCGCTTCCGCAGATACTATTCAGCGAACCTTACGCCACCGTCATCGAAAGCACGGAAGGAGAACTCCTCGGTGCAAAAATCGCCAACGATGGGCAATGGCGTTTCCCCGCTCAGGACAGCGTCCCGGATAAGTTCAGGAAATGTGTAGTCTATTTTGAAGATGAGCATTTCTATTACCACCCGGGTTTCAATCCCGTGTCGATGTATAAGGCCGTTGTCCAGAACAGGAAAGCCGGTAAGGTCGTTCGTGGCGGAAGCACATTAACACAGCAAGTGATTCGCCTGTCGCGGAAAAATAAAAAGCGGAGCTATTTTGAGAAAGGCGTTGAATTGATCTTATCGACACGCCTGGAACTGCGCTGTTCCAAAGAAGAAATCCTCGACATGTATGCCGCACACGCGCCTTTTGGGGGCAATGTAGTGGGCCTTGAAATGGCTTCATGGCGGTATTTCGGTGTGCAATCACACCAGCTTTCATGGGCGGAAAGTGCGACTTTGGCCGTTTTGCCCAATGCACCCAGCCTGATTTATCCCGGGAAGAATCAATTGAAGCTCAAGGCAAAAAGGGACAGGTTGTTGCTTAAGCTGAAAAAGGAAAATATCATCGACAGCCAGACGTACGAATTGGCTGTCGCCGAACCGCTTCCGCAGAAACCGTTCGCCTTGCCTCAAACCGCGCCGCATTTATTGCAGCGTGTTGCCAAAACCCAGCATGGCCAGCGCATCAAAACCACGATTGATGTCCATCTGCAGCAGCGTGTAAACCAAATCGCCAAATATTATTACAGCCAATACCGACAGAATGATGTGAACAATCTTGCCATTCTTGTCATTGATACCAGAAACAGGAATGTCATCAGCTACATTGGGAATGCGCCCACAGATGCGGCTCACCAAAAAGATGTTGATATTATCGGTGCGCCGCGAAGTACGGGCAGTATCCTGAAACCGTTGCTGTATGCCGGCATGCTAGATGATGGGAAACTGCTTCCCAATACCTTGGTCGCCGATATCCCGACACAGATTTCGGGATATAAGCCGGAGAATTTCAACCTGACTTTTGATGGGGCGGTTCCCGCACACCGCGCACTCTCGCGTTCGTTGAACATTCCCGCAGTGTTGATGCTGAAGGACTATGGGGTCAATAAATTCTATGAAGAATTGCAGCACTTTAAGCTTCGGGATATTTCCAAAAAGCCGGATCATTATGGTTTGTCGCTGATTCTTGGCGGTGCCGAAAGCAACCTGTGGGATTTGTGCCGGACTTACGCCGGGATGACTTCAACCGTGAATTATTTCAATGCGAGTCAGGGAAAATACCGTAGTAAGGAATTTGCTGAACTTAACTACAAAGCTGGTCTTGAAACGGATTTCGGAAAGGAAAGTTACCAAAAGACCATACTGGGTGCGGGTTCTATATGGCTGACATACAACGCGATGGAAGAAGTAAACCGCCCTGAAGCCGATGAGGCCTGGAAGTTTTATGACAGTTCCCAGAAGATTGCGTGGAAGACCGGAACCAGTTTCGGAAATCGTGATGCCTGGGCGATTGGCACCAATTCAAGATATGTCGTGGGCGTCTGGATCGGGAATGCCTCGGGGGAAGGCAGGCCAACCCTGACGGGTGTTTCAAGTGCAGCGCCGGTTTTATTCGATGTGTTCAATCTGCTGCCAAGACAGCAATGGTTTGCAACACCGCTGAATGATTTGGAAGAGGCAGAAGTTTGTACACTAAGCGGGCACCTGGCGCAACAAGACTGCCCGAAAATAAAACAATGGATTCCGTTGAAGGGAAAAATTACTTCGGTGTGTTCCTATCATAAATTGATTCATTTGGATAAGACACGGCAGTTTCGTGTAAACACAAGCTGTGAAAGTCTGGAAAATATTGTTACCGAAAGCTGGTTTGTGCTGCCGCCGGTCATGGAATGGTATTACAAAAGTCAGCATATTGATTACCGGCCACTCCCGCCTTTTAAGGAAGGCTGCACCGTTGCCCAGACGGCTGTGATGGATTTTATCTATCCTAAAAGCACGGCAAAAATATACCTGACAAAGGATTTTAATAGTGTCGTACAGCCGGTAATACTGAAAGTGGCGCATTCCGATCGGGAATCTGAAATCTACTGG
>CALRKC020000124.1:0-6767 GCA_943367895.1 Erythrobacter sanguineus
GGCGTCAGAAGCGGCTACGCGCTGCAAAAGTGTTGTCAGTTCTGACTGTTTGTCCAGGTTTTGCGGGTTTTGGGTAACCTTATCCTCGTCCTGCTGACAACCAATGGACAGCAAGCCAAACACGGTAATAAAAGCCAACAGGAACAAAATTCTTTTCATAATTATGCGTCAATTTATATTAGAACATCTACATGGCGGAAAACCCTACCTGTCAATGTAGATAAAAAAATATTATCCAAAAATTAGGGTAATTTAGATTTGGATTGTTATAAGGTATATTTTTGCTTTTAAAAGTAATAATAAAATGGATGAAATTAAACCTGCCGGTGTTTGTGAGGAACGAATTTTTGCTTCTTTCTTCCGGTCCAATGTCAAAGCTGTGCGGAATTATCTGTTTTACAAATACGGAAATGAGGAGCATGCCAATGATATCGCGCAGGATGCGTTCATCAAACTTTGGGAGAATTGCGCTTCAGTTCCTTTTGAAAAGGCAAAAGCATATGTGTATACAATCGCAAATAATGCGTCGCTGAATTTGGTCGCCCATAACAAAGTGGTGCTGAATTATTCGAAAAATGCGGGCAAAAGCGGCATCACGGCAGAAAGCCCGGAGTATATACTGGAGCATGACGAATTCGGGGAAAAACTGAAAAAGGCTATTGCCAATCTTACGGACTCACAAAGAACCGCTTTTCTGATGAACCGGATTGACGGCAAAAAGTACAGTGAAATTGCAGAAATACTGGGCATAACGGTAAAAGCCGTAGAAAAACGAATCAGCGGTGCGCTGATCTCACTCAGAAAAGAAATTGACAATATATAGATTAAGATTATGAAGAAGGAACACGATTTAGCCAAGTGGCTTGCAGGTGAAATGACGATAGCGGAACGGGCAGATTTTGAAAAATCTCCCGAGTTCAGTTCCTATGACAAAATCGCGCGTTACTCATTGAATCTTGAAGCGCCTGACTTCAACAGTGAAAAAATGTATGAAGCTGTCATTTCCCGTAAAAAGAAAGAGGCCAAAGTAATACCGTTTTACAGAAAAACCTATTTCCTTAGGATTGCAGCCGTATTGATTATTGGACTTGGATTGTGGTTTGCATTGCCTGAAAAAGATGCGGCAGTCACAAAAGTCTTGGCTGATGCAGGAAAAACAACTGTCTTTACATTGCCTGACGCTTCTGAAGTGGTGTTGAATGCAGGGTCAGAAGCTGATTATATCGGTACGGAATGGTCGGAAAACCGTAAAATAAATCTCCGTGGAGAGGCATTTTTTAAAGTCGCCAAAGGAAAAACGTTTGATGTCGTTACCGACGGCGGAATGGTTACCGTTGTGGGAACGCAGTTCAATGTAAAGTCAAGAGGTAACCGTTTTGAAGTTATCTGCTTTGAAGGAAAAGTAAAGGTTCAATGCGCTGAAAACATCACGCTGATAACGAAAGGTCAAAAAGTAGCTTTTGAAAATGGAAAAGTAATTCCTAGTGCTTTTATCGAAGCAGAGCGACCTTCATGGATGGACAGGCAAATGGAATTTACTGCCGAAAATCTACAGGGCGTTGTTGCCGAAATGAAGCGGCAGTACAACATCAATATCGATGTTGTGGCTGCAGAAAAAACCAGGAATCTTGCCTTCACCGGGGTGATGCCCGCTGATAAATTGGAAGTGGCACTTGAAATCGTAAGCAGGACTTTTGGCATTCATGTTAAGAAAACCGACTCCGGAATAATTCTTTCTGGGAATGACTAAAAAAAAAAGGCTGCTGTTTTTCGTTTTTTTTATGATGTGTTGGGCATCAATTTACGCCCAACAAAAACAGCCTTTGAAAATTGTTATCCAGAAAATTGAAAAAGATCACGGCGTTCATTTTAATTTTATCGAGGAACAGATAAAAAATGTTCAGGTTCTGCCTCCGGATCCTTCCCTGCCGTTGGCTAAAAAAATATTTTACCTCGAAAGCCATACGCCACTGCATTTCGATGTGATTGGCGGGACTTATGTTTCCGTTTCCGCAAAAAAAGACGCGACATCACCTCAGAATGACGAAAGCCCTCCAGAAAATGAGATGAAGGTTGCTTTAGAGGAAGTCTCAGTTGACAAGTATCTGACTACAGGTATTTCGAAAAAAGCCGATGGAATCTATCAGATAAAACCGAAGAAACTTGGGATTTTACCTGGCTTGACGGACCCTGATGTACTTCAGACCATGCAGCAGATTCCGGGAATTTACAGCGCTGACGAAACGGTATCCAACATCAACATACGTGGCGGAACGCACGATGAGACACTTTTTTTATGGAACGGCATCCGTATGTTTCAGACCGGACATTTCTTCGGTCTGATTTCTGCTTTTAACCCCTATCTCAACGACAAGATTGAAATTTACAAAAACGGCACCTCAGCGTTTTATGGCGAAAGCGCTTCCGGAGTAGTTTCAATTTCATCGGGTCTGACAGAAACCGAAAGTACCACCTGCGTCAGCTCTAACCTGATTTGGACCGGATTCAATACCAAGATACGCACCTCCGGGAGTGGTGTATTGATGCTTTCAGCCCGACGCTCAACGACGGATTTTTTCAGCTCGCCAACGTATAAAAAGTACTACAACAGAATTTTCCAGAATACCATTGTTACAGACCTTAACGACAATCAGGCGGTAAATTTTCAGAGTGATGAATATTTTTACTTTTACGATGCAACCATACAATACCAGCAGCAAATCGCCGAAAAGCATCAATTGAATTTTTCTGCTATTGCCATACGAAATTCGCTTGACCTTTATGAGAGTACGATTAATGAGACCGTTCCGGTTTCAAAAAACAGCACACTGGGACAACAAAATTATGGCGCTATCCTCACATGGAAAACCAACTGGAACCGAAAAAATGCTACAGATTTTTCGATTTACAGCTCCAACTACAATCTCGATTCACGATATGAGAACATCAGCAACAATCAAATCCAGAAACAGAAAAACAGTATCACCGATGCGGGCTTAAGACTTGGCCACCACTATATACTTACTGACTTGTGGAAACTGCATGGTGGCTATCAATATATTGAAACCGGTGTGCGAAATAATGAAGAAGTCAACAACCCGGCCTTCCTGAAACTCAGCAAAACAGTACTGCGTACACATGTTGCCATTTTTGAGACAGAGTGGAAATCTCCGGACAGCCAAACTGCTTTCAGGGCGGGGCTCCGTAACAATTATATCAAGGAATTCCGGAAGTTGCTGATTGAGCCCAGAATACAGCTTTCGCATTCCTTCAACGGTAAGTTTCGGATGTCGGTTTCTGCGGAACAAAAAAGTCAAAGTACTTCACAGGTGGTAGACCTTCAGCAGGATTTCCTTGGCGTCGAAAAAAGACGCTGGGTTATTGCCGATAACAATCAGAATCCGATACGAAGGAGTCGGCAAATCGAGATTGGAATGGCCTACAAAGACAAGAAATGGCTGATTACTTTTGATAATTATCTAAAAAAAATCAATGGCATTTCAACCGGCGGACAGTCATTCCAGAACCAGCTCGAGTTTGTAAAACTCAACGGCAGTTATCTGGTCTACGGATCGGAGTTACTGGTCCAACGGAATCTGGGAAGGTTTTACAGCTGGCTGAGTTACAGCTTTAACAACAATAAATACAATTTCCCGGATTATATTCCGCCAAAGTTCGCCAACAATTATGAGATTTCACATATGGTTTCCGGGGCATTGATTTATGACTGGAAAAAATTAAAAACCGCTTTGGGAGCCAAATGGTACTCAGGCCGTGCAGAAACCACGCCAATCAGCACCCTCCTGACGCCAAACCAACCGGGAATTATCTATAACAACCCGAACAACGAAAATCTGGAAAACTTCTTCCAGATGAATTTTTCAGTTTCCTACGGATGGGAAATTGGTAAAAAGAATTTTTTTGAAGCCAGTTTTTCGTTGTTGAACCTCCTTAACAACCGAAACATCATCAATCGTTATTATCGCGTAAATACCGCTACAAACAGTGCCGAAAGTGTGAATACTTACGCGCTTGAGCGTACGCCAAACCTGAGCCTGAAAATCCAGTTTTAGAATTGGAAGTAAATGAATGGCTGCGTGCCGCTCGTCGAAGTCGCATAGACCACCCAGAAAGCAAGGGATAAAACGAACGCCTTACCCACAATAGGCAGCCTGTCAAAAGATGCCTTCATAAAACCGGTTACCGGATTGGGCAGGAAATGCCACACATAGCCAATAAGCATTACAAGGAAGACATTTTTGTACCCCATAATGATTACAGCCCATTCATTGAAGTGGAAATTCAGTTTTCCGATCATTCCGATGACATCGAAAGCGGTAGTAAAATCCTTCGCCCGGAAAAATATCCAGCAAAAGGCCACAAAATGGAACGTTACAATCACTGAAATCAGTCGGGTAATGCTTTTCCCGAATGTTTTCTTTTCGGGATTCTTTTCAGGAAAGTATTCAGCAAATATCTTGTTGACCGCCAAAGCCATTCCGTGTAACGCTCCCCAGATGATGAAACGGAAGCTCGGACCATGCCACAAACCACCAAGTAGCATTGTCGTCATCAGGTTTACGTTAGTATAAAGCGTCCGCTTCCTGTTTTTGGACAAAACGAATGTCAGTATAAAAACGAAGAGCGACGCCAGTGAAACGATTAATGGAATCTCGCTGCTATTCCAATACACCACGCCGAAAGTGATCAACCCTGCAAAAAACAAGCACGGAAATAAGAATCCACCGAACGATCCCTTACGGTTTCCGCCAACTGAAATGTAGAGATAATCGCGAAGCCAGGTCGAGAGCGAGATATGCCACCTTCTCCAGAATTCAGTGATGGACGCCGATTTATAGGGTGTTCTGAAATTCACGGACAGTTTAAAGCCCATCAGCAAGGCGATCCCGATGGCCATGTCTGAATATCCCGAAAAATCACAATAAATTTGTATGGTATAACCGTATGACGCCATCAGGTTTTCAAAAGCGGTATAGCTTTTCGGGGAGTCAAAAACGCGATCAACAAAGTTGAGTGAAATATAATCTGAGACGAATGTCTTTTTTACCAATCCACCGATAATAAGAAACAAGGCGTTGTTTACATCTTCGCGAGAGAGCTTGAGTTTCGCATAAATCTGCGGAATAAATTCCGACGCGCGTACAATGGGACCGGCAACCAACTGCGGAAAGAATGACACAAAAAACATATAGTCGAGTATATTCTTCGTCGGCTTTAACTCACGCCGGTAGATATCAATAATATAACTCATCGACTGGAACGTATAGAACGAAATACCAACCGGCAGGATGATATCATGAAATTCCATGTGCCCGCTAAAAAGTCCATTGTAATTCTCGATCAGGAAATTGGTGTATTTAAAATAGCCCAGAAAACAAAGATTGAGAACAACACTGAGTATCAGATAGAACTTCCGGTAGCTTTCCAATACTTCCTCATATAACAGCTTTGCGAGATTATAATCGACAACCCCTGAAAACAGTAACAATATAAAATACGCACCACTGGATTTATAGTAGAAAAACAACGAAAAGGCAAAAACGTAAAGGTTTCGCATGGTGTGCGTTTTCGCCTTCGTGGTCAATATGTAGATAGGGTAAAATATGAGGAATAATCCCAGAAAAAGGGCAGTATTAAACAAGATTGGGTGTTTTGGATCATAGGTAAACCAGCTTTGCACCTGCGCGGTGGTGACCTGCCCGAAAATTGTCGTTATCCAATGCTGAATGTCTTCGAAGCCCATTTTTATCGTTTCGTATTTTTATAGTTTCGGAATGTGGCGATGATCGCGTCGCTCAGCAAGTTCCCCTGCTTTTCATAACCTGCTTTTGAGTAATGCACCCTGTCGCCGGCAATCAGTCCCTGTCTGTAATTGCGGGAGACACCGTATAGTCCGCCGAGCTGGGCATACATATCCCAAACCGCATAGCTGTTTTCAGATGCAACGTTAAGGATTTTTTGCGCATAATCTGCCACATAGACATTGGGGATTTTCCTCCTGAACATAGACGGTGAGGGTGTTAATACCAAAACATCGGTTCCGGTTTCCTGTTCCCGTACATGCTTAAGGAATATTTCCAGTTGCTTCATGTAGTCGTCAGATTTCATCTTATCAAATGATTCATTCGTTCCCAACGCAACAATAATGAGGTCGGGCTGCAATGCTTTCAGCTGCTCAAAGAACAATGGGTATTTGTTATAATCCGAAAGTTTGGCGCCATTTACACCGATGTTGTGGTAAATGATACCGGGGTCATTATTTTCGAGGACGATGCCGTTTAAGGTATAACTGTCTTCAGCTTTGTTGGGCAGCAGGTAAATTTTATCCAGCCGCTCTTCGGTAACATAGAAATGGGTATCTGTATCTGCCAACAGCGGAAGCGGAATAAACTCGGAACGCTCTATCTTTTTTTTCTGCATCTCATTCGACGGAATCTTAAGCGTTTTTCCAGCGCGGATACGATCATTTTTCAGCCCATTCGCCTTCTTGAGTTGTGAAACCGAAACGTTGTACTTGTCTGCAATAATCGACAACGCTTCTCCATTCTTAATTCTATGCGTAATTGTTTTGGGTACATTCGACTCGAAAGTTATGGTTCTTTTCGCGGTGGCAATGTTGAAGCTGTCTTCGTTTCCGGGAGTGATTATCTTAATGGTATTGAAGAAATTGTCTGCTTCCCTGGCATTCAGTTCGATCGCGAAATCATCGCTGCGCGAGGTCAGCGCAATACCGCTAAGGCCAACCT
>CALRKC020000125.1:0-6762 GCA_943367895.1 Erythrobacter sanguineus
TTATTAAATCATTGGAATTTCTGCCATTCCGTTATTCGCATCTAACAACGAATTAAAGGAAAATTTGCATATCAGGGCTGAAAAAATAAAATCTGAAACAATTTATTTGTCTTAATCTGCCTATTGTGTAAAGTTTAAGCGGCATACTGTGGGAAGACCAAACCCGCGTTTTAAACTTTGAGAAGCGCTGTATGATTTATTCTTAAAAGCAAAACTCCCGCAATTGCAGGAGTTTCACAGGTATTAAAGTTTAAAATTTCGAACTATTACGTTCCAGTTTGAAATGATTTGTACAGGTTAGTTAACTGCTTTCTTCATCACGATCCTTCCATCAGCAGCGGTAATCTGTACTAAAAGTACCTCCTGAGCGGCCGATAAGCCTGACAGTGCGGTTTCAGAAGTATTAATGTTCTGCTTTTCATAAATCATCCTGCCACGGATATCAAATACCCTGACGCTATCCATTGTAACAGTACCTGAATTGATCTTGAAAATACCCTGCTCTTTGTAAAGCACCAACTGATTACTATCCAGTACCGGTGTTTCAGTTCCAAGCGGGCTGTTTTGATAAACCACCTGAAATCGGTTGTGGTAAACACCTGCAGTAGCGGCAAAGCTATAATCGGACAACTTAATGTTATGGGTTATCCCCGTAAGGTTGTCTTTTATGAATATATCCTGGCTATCGCTGAAAAGTCCGTCAACATGATCAAGGGAAATGGTGTAGGTGCCGTCGATATTGGCCCGGAAACCTAAAGGCACTACATCTGTATCCGCGAAAGGCAGTGCCCTTCCCTGGATTACATATTCACTGTCATCGATCAAACTGAATAATTTCGCGCCCTGCATTTCTGCAAGTTTTCCGTCAAAACGATGGTCAAAATCGTTGGTTGCTTCGGGAACATAACCCAGTAGTATTTGATTCAGCGGCCCTTCAGCTGAACTTAGATTCAGCCACATACGGCTTTTCTGTGCTATCGGATCGCTGGAAGTCCGGTAAAACTGATCCTCGATGTTGTTAACACGCATGCTGTTGGTGAACACTGCATTTCCGGGTGCATTGGTCAAAGCCATGAATCCCTGCCCGGTTTGTATTGTCCCGTTTGGCAATGGGCTCACCGGAACGGTATTCGACGCAGCAGCAGCACCGGTTGCGTTGTATGCAGCGTAATTAGCTCCGCTTGGTGCGCTCTGCTGTAAATGAGCCCAAAAATAAATTGTTCCGATGCTTGGATTGGCAGCCAGGAAGGCATCTGCATTAATTGGAGACGGATAGGGATTTCCAATGAGGTTATATCCCTGGTTATTGCGGGTAATCGGTATCGAGATATTGCCTTTATTTGGAACACCTGTAAAGCTTCCTGTAAAAGGGGTTGGAACACCCGGGACGAAGTTATCGGGAGCCCTGATGGCGTATCCTTTGGCGCTTTGGAAACTGTTCAACGATGGGTTTACATACACGAAGGCATTGGTTGTTTCACTGATCTCATAAAAACGGTTAACCAGCGTCGCTGGGGAAAATGCCAGCAGATTCTGCCCGGTTACCGGTGAAGACCAGTATACATAATCCTGGCGTACCATGGTAGCATTACGCTTGATGGTAATATTTCCTGAATTTCCGGTAGTTGCGGTTCCCTCCTGAATGAGGTTGGCGTTGTTTTCGAAAATCAGGTTGGCACCAGCCTGAACAGTAACGTTTCCGCTGATGTTAACGCTGTCACCGGGGCTGATGGTTGCAGTAAAACCTGTTCCTATCAAAAGGCTACACGCGGAAAAACCACCTGGATTTGCAGACGCGGAGTCATAATCTCCATTGATGATTGCCGGCTGGCTGGCGACCGGATTACCGGCAGACCAGAACAAACCGTTCCATACTGTAGGTTGTGAACAGGCAGTGACATAGAATATTGAAAACTGGGTTGCCGCGAAATTGTTATTTCCGCCCACAAAATCTGTGGCAACACTGGCTGCAATGTTCACTGTCTTATTTCCATTTCCGATAGGAGTCAGGTTTACGGTATAGGAAGAACCGCTCCCTGAAAAACCTGAAAGACTTCCCGTGGACACATTTATAGTGATGTCTGACTGGGTAAAATTAACAACCGGCTCACTGAAGTTGATATGGATGACAATCGGGCTCGTGCTCGTTGGCGTTGACTGTGGCGACGTTATTGAAACGGTCGGCCTGGTCCTGTCCGAAACGACAGAGAATGTCCCAACCTGATTGCCATTTCCGGCGCTGTCATTAGCAACGCCCGCAAATACGAAAACATTAATCGTGCCATCACCGGAAGGAATAATATTTGCGGTATAGATTGTTCCGCTTCCGGCAAAACCTGAAAGTGAACCGCCGGATACAAAGATATCAGTCGAAATAAAATCCGCAACAGATTCAGAAAAAGTAAAAGTCATCGGAATAGTGTTGAGATTTGTAGGATTGGTAGCCGATGAAGTCACGGTCACTGTAGGTCCTGATTTATCAGAAACCACACTGAATTGTACCGCAGCGGTATTGGTATTCCCTGCATCATCATTGGCAACCCCTGCATTAACATTCACTGTAACGAGACCATCTGCAGTCGGAGTAACGGTAGCTGTATATGTGGTACCACTTCCTGAGAAATTCGATAAAGAAGCATTTGTTAAAGAAATATCTCCCGAAACGAAGTTAGAGACACTCTCGTTGAAAGTAATGGTAACAGAAAAACTATTAACATTGGTCGGGTTGGTTGTCCCCGGAGAAGTAATTGAAACAGCAGGCTGTCCGCTATCATAAACCCTGCTGAATTGGGCCGCAGCAGCATTTCCGTTACCGGCGCTGTCATTGGCAACACCTGCGGCAATATCTACCGTTACGGTGCCATTTGCTGTCGGAACAACATTAAACGTATAGATTGTACCGCTTCCGCTAAAGGAATTCAGTGTGCCATTTCCAACAGAAATATCCCCCGAAACAAAGTTCGAAACCGATTCAGTGAACGTTACCGTTACCGCAATACTGGCTGAATTTGTTGGACTTCCAACAGCTGATGTAATCGAAACCGTAGGCTGTACATTGTCAAAAGTCCTGCTTAATTGCGCCGCCGCGGCATTATTGTTTCCAGCAGCATCATTGGCAACGCCTGCCGCAACATCAACGGTTACCGCGCCATTTGTGACGGGTACAATGGTAAAAGTATAAATGTTGCCGCTGCCGCTGAAGGAATTTAAAGTACCATTACCGATCGAAACATCTCCTGACGTAAAGTTTAAAACCGACTCGCTGAACGTTACCGTAACCGGAATATTAGCGTTCGTTGGGTTTGCAGCACCGGAAGTAATTGAGGTCGTCGGCTGTACATTATCAAATACCCTGCTCAACTGTGTGGCGGCAGTATTATTATTTCCCGCAATATCATTAGCGACTCCTGCTGCCACATCTACCGTCACGGCGCCGTTTGAAGAAGGAGCAATATTAAAAGTATAAATATTTCCGCTTCCGCTAAAGCTGTTCAATGTACCATTTCCAACAGTAACATCACCGGCCAGGAAATTGGAGACAGATTCACTGAAAGTAACTGTAACCGGAATACTCCCTGAATTTGTTGGGTTCGGCGCTGTTGAGGAAATTGAAACGGTAGGCTGTACATTGTCATACACCCTGCTGAATTGCGTTGCTGCTGTATTGCCGTTACCGGCAGCGTCTGTAGCGACTCCTGCGTTTATGTTAGCCGTTACCGTGCCGTTTGACGACGGTACAAGATTGAAAGTATACGTATTACCGCTGCCACTGAACGAATTCAATGACGCATTTCCAAGTGTAATGTCACCTGCTGCAAAGCCAGTCATCGACTCGCTGAAATTAACGGTAACGGGTATACTGGAAGCGTTCGTGGTAGCTGCAGTTGCAGAGGTAAGTGAAACTGTTGGTTGAACATTATCATAAACAATGCTGTATTGTGTTGCTGCACTATTTCCGTTCCCGGGACCGTCCGTTGCAACGCCTCCACTAATGTTTACGGATACTGTGCCATTTGTCGTCGGGGCAAGGTTTACGGTATACGTGTTACCACTTCCTGAAAAAGTATTCAACGTTCCTCCGCTGACGGTAATATCTCCTATAACAAATCCGGTGACAGACTCGCTGAAGCTAATTGTCAATGGAATCGAGGCCGCATTGGTGGTTCCTGTTGCGCCTGATATGGAAACAGTCGGCGATGTCCTGTCAGATGTAATGATGAAGTTGGTCGCGGCATTGTTGTTGTTTGCGGCTGCGTCGACAGCGACATTGGCAGCAACCCCAATCGTAATCGCACCGTCAACAGTAGGTGTCACCAATAAAGAGTAACTATTTCCACTACCGCTGAAATTACTTTTCGTACCGCTGCTTACGGTCACATCGTTGATGTCAAATCCTGTCACCGACTCGCTAAAGAGGATGTTTATAGTGATTGAAGCCACATTGGTAGGACTTGTCTGTGCCGAACTGATGGTAACCGTGGGGTTAATACGATCCATAGTATGTGTCCCTCCCGAAGTAAAGGCCGCCACGATTCCATTTGTACCGTTTCCATTACCATAGGCATCAACGATATTCGTATCTCCGTCAAGATTTACCTTAAAGGTTCCTGCAGTCCCTGTAGTGGTGGTTACGGTAATCGTATATGAAGCACCGCTGCCGCTCACCGCACTCACGCTGCCGGAAGCGTTTCCCGTAACAGTCGCGACCGTAAAATCATCCGTGCTGACATTGGTCACTGTTTCATCAAATGTCACGGTAAAAGTAACGCTCGTTGCGTTGGCAGCAGGTGAGCCGACCAGGGTTATGGATTGACAGACCGGTTTAATGTTGTCTGAGCCGGTTACACTGTAGTTATTTCCAAGCTTGTTTGTCCAACCCGCTGGGGTACCAACAGTAAGATCCGCGAAATTCTGAGGGCCTGCAAGCGGATTTGCCGTACCATCATAGCGTCCCCAATTGGCACGGTTGGCAATAGCTGCCAGCATTACAGCCCGGCTTCCCGAAGCAGGAACGCCCTCATAACGAATATTGTCAGACTCCTCGAGTTCACCATTGTTTGTGCCCACTGCCAGCGCCGTTTGCCCGTCGGTGAGACCATCAGGAAGGTTGGAGACGTTGTTTCTGGTGGAACTGGAATTATAAGAAGCGGTATTCCCTGTCGCCGAAGTCCAGCTCATTGTAGCACTGGTCGCGGCAAAAATAGGCGTAAAAAACCCTAAAGTTCCAAACGAAGCATTGTTGGTGGCAGTTGTACTGGTAAATACAATAATCTGATCACCTGAATTCGGCAGGCTAAAACCAGCACCGCGTTCTCCGCATTTCGTTCCCGTTATGTTCTGGTAATTGGTTGGGGCTGTAGCGGTCCAGTTACTGACAACCTGAGGCACACCAGCCAATATACCGGATGCAGGCACAGTGAACCGAATCAGCGATTCTGAGGCCAGGGTGGCGCCCATAAAAGCATTATCAAGGTCATTCCAGCCGGCATCGGTAAAGTAAATCACCGTACCGGAATTCAGGTTGACCAGCGGCATCCAGCAAAATTCCCCTGTAGGGTTACCGGTGTCAGCAGAAATCCCAAGGATAACGATATCCCCTGCCACTAACGTCTGGGCACCTGCATCCAGACCGAATGCCATGAGTATCATACCGATTAATAAATGTAACTTTTTTTTCATAAGGTAAGTAATTTGGTTTATAATGACTTCAGTATGAGAAAATGTGCATTCATTTTATCACAAATTTCAAACACTTCAGCAACAACAAACTTAACATGAATGTTTTAAATGGCAGTACGTAAAAGCACTGCATTGTCAAACCACGTAGAAATACGTGTTTTTGCAGGTTCGTTCACAACATTTGATTTTTATACTTAGCTTTATCCCAAACTTTAAACCAAAAAGAAATTTTACAAACCCTTAATTTTATCTTCTATGACAAGTGAAAACGTAATTCCTTTAGCAACAGCCCAAACATGGGCACAAAGATGGGTAAGCAGCGGCATCAGCCCTATTAAGGCCTACCTTATTCCGGAAGCTGATATTACACAGTTGATGGCAGAAACAGATGTACAGGATGTACGCGCCTATTTAGGAATTGATGACTTCGGTGTTTCAAAACTGATGCTGGTAGGCGTGAATGCAGAAGGAAAGGATCTTATTGATTATGAACAAGGCCTTTATGTGTATGATTTTACCCTGCCATGTCCAAACACATGCGATTCATCCAGCCCTCTGTATTTTGAAAAATAAGACATGAATGAAGTATTGGCATGGATTGGTAATATAATCCTGTTTATCAATTTAACACTGTTCACAGTCCGATTTAAGCAAAATAATAGTACACCCTACAGAATTTTTACGATATATATCGGTGTGATATTTACAATCCAAATTGCAGCTGGTCTGTTACAATACAACAATATTCATAACCTGTTTCTTTCCCATTTTTACTTTATCCTGCAATTCGTGATTTTGAGTGTTTTTTACTTTATGCTGTTAAAATCAAAATTTCAGAAAAATGTAGTAAAAGTGGGATTGGCTGCAGGGTTAATAACATTGGGAGTTCAATATTTGATGAATCCGGATATCTTTTTCAAATTCAATTTACTAGAGATATTTCTTACTTCTTTCCTGCTAATCATCAATTCAACTTTTCATTTTTATAACCTGCTGAATGAAAAAAAGGAATTTTATTACATCAACGCCGGCTTATTGGTGTATCTCTATGGAAGCACTGTCTTATTTCTTGCAGGCAATCTT
>CALRKC020000126.1:0-6753 GCA_943367895.1 Erythrobacter sanguineus
TCACCATCATTATCCAAATCGGCATCGGTATCAAAGGTACCGTTGTTGTCACTGTCGATACAGTTTGCCGTAAGCAGGTAGTTCTTAAAACCGGGGTCCGGGATGTCGACAATCTGCGCCTGCAGCGTTCCGGCCATCAGCAATAGGAGTAGATAGATTTTTTTCATTGTGTTATCGTTTATGGTTGCAATCTTTAATCTTTATTTTTCAATGGTATTTGCCTTCAATAGCGGGTTGGACGAGGGTTCTCATTAAATTGATTTTAACAATTCCTGCATCCTGTCCTTCTTACGCTGCGAAATGGGAAGGTTGCTGTTGTCAGACATCACGACATAGCCACCGTCCTTCTTGATGTAAGATTTGAGGTAAGCCAGGTTGATCAGGTGCGACTGATGGATTCTTTCAAAACCATGCTCTGCCAGCAGTTCCTCATATTCCTTAAGTGTTTTTGAAATGAGCACCGGTTTGTTGTTCCTAAGGTAAAAACGGGTATAATTGTCCTCACTTTCACAACGGATGATGTCACTGATCTCAAACAAATGGATGCCTTCGGCTGTAGATAGCGCAATCCTTTTAAAATTATCAACCTTCTTCCTGATGTTTTCCAGTAATAGATCGATATGGGCGAAATCGTCATTCCGGTCAAGCACTTTCTTGATTTTCTCAATCACTTTCTGCAGTTCTTCCGGATCTACCGGCTTCAATAAGAAATCGAGCGCACTGAAACGGAATGCTTTTACGGCATATTGCTCATGGGCGGTAATAAACACAATGTGTGATGAGGATTTTCCATTCCGCGAAGCCAATTGCTCAAGAATATCAAAACCGGTGCCGTCGTTTAGCTGGATGTCGAGGAACACCACCTGTGGCTTAAGCCTGTCCATTGCCTCCACCCCACTCTCTACACTGTCTGCTTCACCGATAATCCTGATTTCGGGAGCATACATCTGCAGCAGGCCTTTCATGCCATTCCTTAAATTAATATCGTCGTCTATAAGTAAAGCTGTTATCATTATTTGGAAAGGTATTGTATCGGCAGCTTCAGCGTAACCTTTGTGCCGGTAATCATATTATTTTCGTTGAGTTCCTCTATTTCCAGCCTGGCAGTCGATACGGTCGTTGCTTCGATCATCTGCAGGCGCTTTTTGGTGATATCAATGGCCATTGATTTGTGTACTGACACCGAGCCTTCTTTCATTTGCTGGGATTTATAGATTCCCATACCGTCATCGATAATGGTACAGATCAAATGCTCTTTTTCGAGTACAAAACTGATTTCAAGGTGTCCTTTGTCGATTTTAGGAATCAGTCCGTGAATGATGGCGTTTTCGGCAAACGGCTGCAACAGCAGTGGCGGAATGGCCATGTCGTCTTCGATGTCGGGACTTTTGTGGATATTAAAACCAAATTTCTTATTGAAGCGCAATTGCTCCAGTTCAAGGTAATTCTGCAAGCTCTCGATTTCCTTGTCTATTGGAATCAGCGGCTCTTTGGAATACTCGAGGGTAAGGCGCATCAGTTTTGAGAATTTCGCCAAATACTTAATGGCCGAGTCGGTGCCGTTCTGCACAATAAAGCTCGAAATTGAACCCAGGCAGTTGAATACGAAATGTGGATTCATTTGCAAATGCAATGCCTTCTGCTCGTATTCTGCGAGGTCCTTCTGAAGTGTCAAAGTCTTCCTGAGGTTGATCCGGCTGTAAATCAGCAAACCGATGCCGCAGAGCAGCAGGGCGAACAACACTACAAAGAAGGTCTGCATGGCATGCCTTTTTGAAGCTTCAGCAAAAAGCAGTTCTTTTTTCTCCATTTCTTTTTTCTGAAGGGCTTCCCTTTTGTCAAACTCAAAATTCATCTCGGCCTCGACACTTTTACGGATGCTTTCATGACTGTTGAGGCTGTCTTTGGCAATCGTGAAAAGATTCAGGTGGTACAAAGCCTTCTTGGTGTCATTTAAAGCCGCATAACTGTCGCTGAGTAGCTTCTGTGCTGCCGATATTTGTTCCAGGACGTCGGTTTTCTGAGCGAGTGCCAGGGTTGCATCGGCATATTTCACCGCTTCATTGAATTGTTTTTGGTGATAATAAAACTGCCCGAGGTAGAGGTACGTATCTGCCAGTCCGAAGCGATCATCAATACTCTTAAATGCCGCGATCGCCAGATCCCAGTGCCTGATGGCATTTGCTGCATCCGATTGTGATTTGTAGTACAATCCAAGGTTGTTGTACAACTCCCCTAACCCCCTTGCATCCTGATGCTGCTGCAGGAAAACTTTTGCTTTGGTATAGAACGAAAAGGCTTTGGAAGCATTTTGCTGCCGCGCATAACAATTCCCGATATTGGTCAGCGTAATGCCCTGGTTGGGATCATTGGTCTTCTCCTGATTTTTCCATGATTTAATGAAATAGTCAAGTGCCTTAAAATCATTGTGCTGCGCCTGGTAGATGATCCCGATATTATTGTAAATCCTGGCGCATCTGGTTACATCATTCAGTTTCTCGTATATGGTCACTGCCTTCAGGTCGTACTGAAGTGCCTTGGCATAGCTGCTTTGTTCCGAAAAAACAATGCCCATGCTGCCATAAGTCTTGGCAAGCCCTTTTTGCACTTCATCGTTTTTGTTTCCCGCAGTTATCTCGGCTTCAAAGATGAACTGTGCTTCCGAAAAATACTTTAATGCCTTACGGTAATCTCCCGAAATGATATTGGCAATACCAAGGTTTACTTTGGCGTTGGCTTCTTCAATCCGGTGTTCTATTTTTATGGAAAGCTCCAAAGCTTTTTGGGCATAAGCCGAAAGCAGCTTTGGATCCGAAGTCTTGTATCCTTCGGCAATCTGGTTCAGCACCTTCGCTTTATCAATATCGTTCGTGGTATGCTGAAGTACCTGCTTAAGGCTGTCAATTGTTTTTTGCTGACCGAAAGCCATCGGCACAGCAAAAAGGATTAACAGCAGGATGATTTTGATTTTCATACAGAAACAACTTGATACAACAAAAATAGTACTTCCGCTCAGCTAAAAAGGTACAAATGAGAATTTAACGGGTTTGAACAAGAATTTGCAATAAAAAAACCCGCTCAAGGCGGGTTTTATAAAATATCAGGTGTTACTGCTTCAGGATTTTTTGCCGTCCTACGCCGCGATCCGTATACACGTTCATGAAATAGACTCCTGAGCTGTAGTCCGAAAAATCGATCGTATCGGAATTGTTTTTCACCACCAGCTTCCTGCCGCGCGAATCAAAAAGCTCAACCGTACTGATTTTGGATTCAGCCCTGATATTCACCAAACCATTAGTGGGGTTAGGATAAATCGAGATAGTTGCCGAAACGTCGTCGACAGACAATGGCATACTGGTAAATGTTGTGTTTGCGATGTTTGTGGTCACCAGATTGTTGAAGTCAAAATACACATCTGAGCTGAAACTGACCGTATCACCCGGCTCCAAATTGGCATTGGATTTAATCCTGAACATTACGTTCCCCTGCGCACCCGGCTGTAATGTCGCATTGTCGAACACAAACTCAAGCACATTATCGGTTAGTTTAACCGTAACCGGAGCCGAGCTGTTGATGACCTGGACCGAATTGATGTCGAAGCTAACGGGGTCGATAGCGGAGCGCAACGCGACAAAAGGGGCGTCTTCGGTGCCGGTATTCTCAAAATTGATTACATAGTTCAAATAGTCTCCAATTTCCGTTGGCTCTACCGCATCCCCTTCAAGGCAAAGAATCGTGTTTTCAACGTTGGCACCTTCAACGACGTGGTTGTAGGTAAAGGTGTTGTCATCCAGGTTGACATCCTGCTGGTCAATGGTACCAACGAGCGAAAACGGCAGTTCATCACCTACAACAACTGGATTATCACTTTCAGGACCATTTAACTGGAGGATGATCAGAACCGACCTAGATTCAAAAGGCAGCAGGTTTGAAAAATTATAAGTGTTCATGCCAAAAGAAGCGACCGATGGCTCCGGACTTGAAAACAATGCCTCCATCTTGCTATCATCAAAACTGAAACTGATGTCGCCTGAAAGCGGCTGTGTCCCTTTGTTGCGGTACACCAACTGAAAAAACGATTCATAGCCCGGGATACCACTGGAAAACGGGTACAAAAATACCTCGAGGTCTGTAATCTGGTTGATCGGGGCGACACAGATATCATTGTTTGCCTCACTGCTGTCTGCCGCATCAAAAGTAACGGTCGGAAGTTGCTGCTGTACGCTGAAAAAAGACTCATTTTCCAACTCAACACTAAGATTGAATGTGCCCTCATTGACATAAAACTCGTAATTCCCATTTTCATCAGTGAAGGTAGCCCCTGAACTGGTGCCGTTCGAAATTACCACTTTTGTCATCGCCTGTATGGTATCGTTTGCATCACAGCCATTCTGATCAAAATCATACTGTACCTTACCGCTGATTTTGTTCACATTGCCTCCCGGATCTAAGGAACAGTAAGAATTGATAATCAAATCGGGTAAAATCGGTGACAAATACGACTCGTATAACGCAATTTCAAAATCATCCAAACAGATAAACTGAAGTGCCGGAAGCGATGTAAAATCGGTATCTGAGAACAGCAATTCCTGAAAAGCACTATTCTTAAGATTCACGTTCTGCAATAATGGGTTATCCGAATACTGTGCGAAGAACAAATTGGGATTCTGCGAGAAATCGAGGCTGGTAAACTGGTTTGCCGAACAGTCAACATCCTGTAGTGTATGCAGCATCGAGAAATCGAGTGTTGTCAGGTTGTTTGCTGAACAATTAAGCGATACCAGGTAAGGCAGCCCAGATAAATTCAGTGTGGCAATCTGGTTGTTCGCGCATGACATCGTTCCCATAACCGGATGGGTGCCAACTGTAAAATCAGTAATCTGATTGTTGGCACAATCCACCCAGCCCAGATTGGATAAATTGCTTATATCGAGTGATGTCAGGTAGTTATTACTGCAACTTAAAGAGTACAAGGCGGGATTATTTGAAACATCCAAAGCAGCTAAAAGATTACCATTACAGGATAAAACATGAAGTACGGTATTGTTTGTCAGGTTTAAGGTCGCGATCTGGTTGTTGTCAATACCCAAATCATACAGTATTGGATTAGCGGACACATCGATGCCGGAAAGCGTGTTAAACCGAACATCCAGATATTTTAGCTGTGCTAACTCAGAAAGGTCGATGCTGCTAAGTTGGTTGCTGTAAGCAAAAAGGAATTGCAGGTTGACCGCACCGGTGAGATTTAAATTTGTGAGATCATTTTCATAAGCCGTCAGATAGCTTAAACTCGATAGTCCGGAAAGATCCAGCGCAGTCAATTGGTTGTACTCTACGTGCAATTCAGACAAAGCCGTAAGATTTTGAACATTGAGATCCTGGATGAAGTTGGCCGAGCAATTTAACCTTGTTAATCCGGAAGAGCCCGAGACATCCAAAGCGGTAAGTACATTGTTAGAGCAGTCGAGATCAGATAAATTAGTCAATCCGCTTACGTCAAGCGTGGAAAAGGAGTTCTGCATCAACTGCAATACATTTAACTGTGACAATCCCGACACGTTGACTGCTCCGGCATTACAGGCTTCACAGGAGAGGAACTGCAATTGCGTCAATCCCGAAAAATCGAGGCTTTGGCCGTTCAATGGGTTGTGGGCAACGGTCAGGAACCGCAGGTTCGAGAATGAAGACAATCCGCTGAGATCGCTGATTTCCTTATTATCCAAATACAATTTCCTGATCAACAGGGCCTCTGAAAGCTGGATTTCGCCGTCAGCATTTTGGTCGATCGTGACATAGCTGTCGGATTCATCCTGTGCAATGGGATACTGTGTGCCCGCACTTAGCAGTGCGTTTTTCAAATTCTGATCGGCAAAGGCAATCTCTTGGGAGTGCGCTACCCATGCAAATAACAAAAGCAGCAACGTAATTTTTTTCATGATGTGTTTTGTTTAATGTTTATTGCAATAAAGATAAACAAAACATAAAAGGTTGCGTTAAAAAAAAATTTTTTTTTATCTATTAAAAAAGCGTGAGGATTTACCGGACCCGCGTGCACTTTCAGCAATAAAAAACAGTTTCCGGCTTATTTTTTCAATAGCCGCTGTACAGCGGAACCGTTGGCAGTGAACACCTTAATAAAATAAACACCCTGACCGAACGGGGAAACGTCGATGACATCCGTTCCGGTACCTGTCCAGAGTTTCCGCCCGTGCGCATCCAATAATTGAGCCGAAAGCACTTCCGAACGTGCTTTGATATTTACAATACCGTTTGTCGGATTTGGATAAATGCTGATATCATTATCGATAATCTCATTTGTCCCCAAAGTATCAAAAGTCGTCATCGCTAAATTTGTCGTCACCGGAAAATTATAATCAAAATAAATATCGGCTTTTTGTGAAACGGAGTTTCCGGTTACCAAAGTGTTTTTGGTCTTAATCTTAAAAGTCACATTCCCATGTTCCGAAGCGCCAAGGTTGATGCCTTCAAAAATGAACTCGACTTTGCCGTTCGTAATCCTCGGCACCATAGGATGAGAAGCGTTTAGAATTTGTAATGACGAAATTTCAAATTTTGTCAGATCAATCATATCGACCACCACAATATTTTCTGCGGCAGCGGTGCCCGTATTTTCAAAGTTGATGTTGTAATGCAGGTAATTCCCGATTTCCGTCGGGTTGACGTGTTCGCCTTCAAGGCAGGTGATGTCGTTGGGGTCAAACGACCCGACGACAGTTTGCTTTATTGAAAAAC
>CALRKC020000127.1:0-6750 GCA_943367895.1 Erythrobacter sanguineus
TGTCCTTTGTTCTCAATAAAGCCATTCGAAGGCTTCTGTTTTTGGGAATAGGTAATCAAGCTGATTAAAAACATCGGCATCAGATAAAGACAGGGGATAATCTTTCTCATATTTTATACGATTTTCAGACGGATATGATTCCGAATAGAGTAAATGTACTATAACTTTTATTTGGCAGATAGTCTTATTAATAGTAAGACTACTGCCTGATGAGGCTGCGACTGTAAACTATAAAGTTTCCTTCAGCCACTTATAAAACTCCCTTTGCCATACAATGGCGTTTTGGGGTTTCAAAACCCAGTGGTTTTCCTCCGGAAGGTATAAGAGACGGCTTTTGATCCCGCGCAATTGTGCCGCCTGAAACGCTTCCTGCGCCTGGCCAATCGGGACGCGGAAGTCCTTGCCGCCCTGAATGATCAGGATGGGTTTGTTCCACTTTTCGACATGGCTGGCAGGGTTGAATTCGTTATAGGTTTTTTGTGCGACAGCGTTGTCTTTCTCCCAATACGCACCACCGAAATCCCAGTTGTTGAAGAAAACTTCCTCTGTTGTGCCGAACATGCTTTGGGTGTTAAATACACCATCGTGGGCGATAAATGTCTTAAAACGGTTGTTGTGGATACCGGCAAGATAGAATGCAGAATAACCGCCATAACTGGCACCAACGCAGCCGAGACGGGATTTGTCTACATAAGATTCCTTGGCGACATCGTCGATTGCGGAAAGATAGTCGCGCATCACCTGTCCGCCCCAGTCTTTTGAAATTTGTTCGTTCCATTCGACGCCGTGCCCCGGCATACCGCGGCGGTTTGGTGCCACAACGATGTAACCATTGGCCGCCATCAACTGGAAGTTCCAACGGAAAGAATAGAATTGCGTCAATGCAGATTGCGGTCCTCCCTGGCAGTACAATAAGGTGGGGTATTTTTTAGAAGCGTCAAAGTTTGGCGGCAGGATGACCCATACAAGCATCTTTTTGCCGTCGGTGGTGGTCACGTAGCGTTTTTCGGTTTTGCTTAGGGAAAGCTTTGAATATATGGCTTCATTTACGTTTGTAAGCTGTTTCCAGGCTTTCTTTTTTAAGTCGTAGGAAAATAAGTCGGCGGCATGGTTCATGTCCGTACGGGTCACGATAATGTTATCGCCGGAAAAACCAACAAGGCCTGAGATATCGAAATCACCTTTGGTAACCTGCGTAACGGTGACGGCAATCTTCGTCAGCCCCGGGAAATTCACTTCAAATAATTGTAAGGTTCCGTCAACTGGGGCCTGAAAGTAAACTTTCTTTCCGTCAGGGCTCCACAGGAAGCTTTCTACGGTGCCATCCCAATTGGCGGTGAGGTTCATCTTCATGCCTTTGAAATCAACTATAATGTCGTTTTTATCGGCTTCATAACCGTCGCGTTTCATTTGCAGCCACGTCAGGTGTCCGGAAGGGGAGAACTGTGGATTGGTGTCATAGCCTAAATTGCCTTCTGTACGGTTGGTGGTTTTACCGGTGGCCAGATTGTATTCATAAATGTCAGTGTTTGTGGAAATGGCATAAGCCGTCCCGGCTTTTTTCTTGCAAACGTAAAGGATGCTTTTTCCGTCAGGGGACCAGATATAATCCTCGTCACCCCCGAAAGGCTTCTGCGGGGAATCAAAGATTTCGCCTTTCATGATGTCGATTCCTGCAGCACCTTCCTTGTTTTCCCTGTAAAAAACATGGTTGTATTTGCCCTCGTTCCAGGTGTCCCAATGGCGGTAGTCAAGGCCGTCATAGATTTGTGCATCAGATTTGTCAAGTTCGGGATAGAAATCTTTTCCGTGCACACTGGCAAGCTTGACTTCTTCATTGTAAACGATGTATTTCGCGTCTGCAGAAATGTTTTTGTCTTTTACCAATGACTTATAGTCGGTCACTTCAACAGCAGTGCCGCCTGTCACGGAAATGGTATAGTATTTTGAATTTGATTTGTTTTCTTCCACGGAGGGAGTGGACACTTTATAAACGATTTTTTTCCCGTCTGCGGACATCCCGACCAGCGAGAGTCTTCCAAGTTTCCACAGCAATTCAGGAGTCATTACATTTTGTGCGGCGGCTTTTGCGCTCATCATGATCAGTATTAGGTAGAGAAGTTTTTTCATTTTGTTTGATTTTCGAGCCTTAAAAGTAAGTATTTATTATAAAAAAAAAGCTGCCCCGAAGGACAGCCTTTTCATTTTTAACCCAATCTATTTATTGTTTGATAAAACGCTTCACCGTTGTTTGTCCGTCAACATTTACTTCAAGAAGGTAAGTCCCTGAGTTGATGTTGGACACATTGATCATGCCATTTGCAATTTTTCCTTTAGCAACCTGTTGTCCCAGTGTATTGACTACACGGAAGTCAGCACCGTCTTCTACGTTAGAAACATTCAGTTGTCCGCCTGTTACAGGGTTTGGATACAGACTGATTGTCATTGAAGGCGTTTCCGTCGTTTCGATCTCCCTGGCCGTAGAAGTGATGTTTATAGTGTAATCTTCTACCTGCCCATAAGAAAAAGCCTCACATGCTGTTGGAACGCCGCTGTATTTCATCGAAACCCTCATTCTGGTAGTACCTAAAGCAGCGGTAGCCGGAATAGTGATGCTTCCTGAAGCAGGCGTAGCTGTTGAAGCCGCCTTGGTGAATACCGTCTCACCTGAATCTGTGAAATCGCCGTCTTTATTGTAGTCGATGAATACAGCGTAACCTTCGCTGTAAACAGTGCTTGTCCATGATGGTGTAATGGTAATGGTATAAGCCGTTCCACGTACCACGTTCGTAGACTGTGCAGTAAAGTTCTCATAACCCGCAGTACCTGTCGAAGTATTGTTGATGGTTCCGAAAACGACTTTGCCGATTTTCTCATCAGCAGTGCTGTTGCCTTGTGAAGTACAGTAGGTCACTGTGCCTGAAAGTGTGGTTACGTTTACCACGTTGCTTGAGGCAGAAACATTTCCGGCAGCGTCTTTAGCTCTTACAGAGAATGTGTATGCTGTAGCAGCAGTAAGCCCGGTTACGGCATAAGTTGTTGTGGTGACAGTTGCTTTTAAGGTTGCTCCTTGGTACACATCATAAGCTGTTACACCCACATTGTCAGTAGACGCAGTCCATGACAGGTTGGTCGTAGTTTGTGTTGTCCCTGATGCAGCAAGCGATGTCGGAACAGATGGTGCAGTAGTATCTGCGGAAGCGGCCTGGATATTTACAGTATAATCTTCCACCTGTCCGTAAGAGAATGCCTCACATGCTGTCGGGATTCCGTTGTATTTCATGGAAACCCTCATTCTTGTTGCACCGATTGAAGCAGTTGCAGGAACAGTAAATGATCCGCTTACAGGAGTTGTGGTTGAAGCGGCTAAAGTCCAAACCTGCTCACCTGCATCAACGAAATCGCCGTCTTTGTTGTAATCAATCCACACGCTGTATCCTTCCGGATAGGCACTGCCTGTCCATGTTGGTGTTACCGTGATGGTATAAGCAGTGTTTTGTGAAAGGTTGGTTGAGATGGCTGTAAAATCAGTATAACCGGTACCGCCAGTTGACGGGTTGTTGATGGTACCTAATTGTACACGTCCAATTAACTCATCTGCCACGCTGCCTCCCTGTGAAGCGCAATAAGAAATTGCTACGGACGAGGTTGTTACGTTTACGGTATTACTTGCAGCAGAAGCATTTCCTGCAGCATCTTTGGCGATAACATAAAATGAGTATGCTGTTGACGGTGTCAGCCCTGTTACTGCATACGAAGTTGTAGCCACATTTGCTTTGAATACACCACCCTGATATACATCATATCCGGTTACCCCTACATTGTCTGTAGATGCGGTCCATGAAAGATTTGTTGTCGTTGAAGTTGTTCCTGAAGCAGCAAGTGCAGTCGGAGCTGATGGCGCCGTTGTATCTGAGTTTGCTAAAGTCGTCACGTTTGCCGTGTTGCTTACCGCAGAAACATTTCCTGCAGCATCTTTTGCCCTAACAGTGAACGCGTAAGCAGTAGAAGCCGTCAAACCGGTTACTGCGTAAGAAGTTGTAGTTACAGTAGCCTTGAATACGCCATTCTGATATACATCATAACCTGTTACGGCTACGTTATCGGTAGCAGCGGTCCATGTAAGGTTGGTTGTCGTCTGTGTAGTTCCTGAAGCAGCCAATGATGTTGGTGCAGTTGGCGCAGTCGTATCTGTCGAGCCTGCAGTGATTGTAAAGTTTGTATTGGAAACATCAAAGAAAATGTGGTTGCTTCCTTTAACCATGATCCTGTTGGTAGTACCGGCTGTGTTTGGAATAGTAACTGCCTGTGTTCCGTCGTTTGGCGTTGCAGCCAGTAACGTACTCCATGTATTTCCACCATCGGTAGACAGTAAGATGTCCACATTGGCACAGTTCACACCATTAGCAGTAGTTCCTGCCACTGACCAGGTAACGGTCTGGGAAGAACCTCCTGCGTAAGAAACAGCTGTATTCGGAGCGGTTACGGCAAATGGCCCTGCGGTTGCATTTACGGTCACCACCATATCGTCGCTGTTATTTCCGCCTCCGCCGGCGCGGTTGTCACGTACAGTCAGCCTGAAATTCTGTGTCCTTGCCACTGATGACAATGCTTCTACAGTTACTTCACTTCCGGATGTAGTTGTTGCACCTGTAAGTACAGAAGCCATCCTTGGAAAGTACCTTACATTTGAAGTTGTAGGGTTATAAGAACGATAGTTCACACCACTTGTTTTTGTGGCATTTGGTGCAGTAGCATTGCTTTGCGAATCAAACTGCTCCCAACAGTATGTCAATGTATCACCATTAGCATCAGTTGCAGTACCTGTCAGCATGAAAGGCGTGCTTTTAGGGATGGTATAGTCGGCCCCTGCGTTTACAGTCGGGATTGCATTTCCGGTAGCAGTGCTGACAGGGCATGTTTTTGCTTTAATATTGTTGGTCACCTGTTGGATGCTTACCGCGTGGAAATAAGCATCAGAGTGTGGCTGGACATCTACAGAAGTGATCCCTGCATAGCCCATAATCGTAGATCCGCTACCCGGTTCCATTTGCACCCCGGTGCCTTCGTTACTTTGCGTAAAGGTATGGTTCGCACCGAATTGATGTCCCATTTCGTGTGCTACGTAGTCCACATCGAAATTGTCGCCCGATGGGATGTTGTCGTTAGGGGATGTAAATCCGCTTCCTTTACCCAATGGTACTGACGCTGTCGGATTGGTACAGACACAACCAATACATCCTGCATTACCCCCACCACCGGATGCACCGAAAAGGTGTCCTATATCGTAGTTGGCACTGCCGATGTTATTGGTTAAAGTGGTCTGTAATTCCTGGTTCCATGCGCCGCCCGCACCTGCTGTTGCCGCAGAATAAGGGTCGGTGGAAGCACTGGTGTAAATCACGGTATCCGTATTTGAGATTAGGACCATTCTCGCTGAAAAGTCTTTTTCAAAAATACCGTTAACACGCGTCATGGTGTTGTTAATTGCTGCCAAAGCCAAAGCCTTGGTTCCTCCGAAATATACGGTGTATTCCCCGGTTACAGACATGGCCAGACGGAATGTCCTTAGCAAAGCATCATCAGCATTTGGCCGAAGTGCCGAAGCCTGAACATCATCCTGGAGCTTCTCAATTACACGGCACTCAAATTTGTTGAACGTAGCAATCTTGTCTGATTTACGGTACACCGCATAAGTGCTTAAGTCTTTTGTGTATGGCTCGATAAATGTCGCCGATTTATCAGCGTAAAGTACCATACTCTGGAATCCCAGCGGAGAAATACTGAAATAGGCCGTTGTCGATTTGTCATTTACGCCAATTCCGACATAAGATTTGATCTCCGGATACTTTGCCTCAAGGCCCGGCTCCATATTGGAGTTCAGGAAGACGCTGAATGGCTCCATTTTTCCATCGGCATCTGGTAATGAAATAATAACACCGGATGATGCGCCCCTTGCTACCGCCGCAGTTAATGAATTTTTCAATTGGTTGATGTCTAAAGCAAACAATCTTGGGTTAGTAAGATTGGTTTTGTTTTCGACTACAACCGCATCAGCTTTACGAACCGTGTTTTGCCAGACGGAGCTTCCTCCCTGACCGAACGAAAAACTGGAGATTGCTAAGAATGCAATCGAGAGTAGTTTGTTTTTCATAAATTATTTAAGTTTAGTTTGGGGTATTAGTAAAATTTTAACAGCCAAATATAAAATATAATATCAATCGAAAAACAAATTTTATAACAAAATTTTCAACAAAAGTTAATTATTTAACAAATGTATAGTGTTTACAGGGCTCTTAATTGTACAATTTTTAATCTGCTTTTATTTTGAGACGATTTTAAAAAAGCTATTTTTATAAAAATTTTAAGCGAATGGACCTCAGCTACTGGGAGATCAGGAATTGGTTTACGAATGTCGATTACACCGTGGTTGGGAGCGGAATTGTTGGCCTCCATACGGCATTGCGTCTTCGGGAACGTTTTCCGGAAAGCAAAATACTGGTACTCGAAAAAGGGGCACTTCCGCAGGGAGCCAGCACAAAAAATGCAGGATTTGCCTGTTTTGGAAGCCTTTCCGAAATTATTGATGACCTGAAAAACCATTCCGAAGAAGAGGTTATCGCGCTGATACGCCGCAGGTGGGAAGGATTACAACTCCTTCGCAAACGGCTTGGCGACAACCAAATCGACTTTAAGCCTTACGGCGGTTATGAACTGTTCCTGAAAGATGATGAAAGCGGATTTTCAGAA
>CALRKC020000128.1:0-6703 GCA_943367895.1 Erythrobacter sanguineus
AATGTAAAAATAAGAATATTGGTTTCAACCGGCTCGACATGATCAACCCAGTTCAGGCTTTGCAAGAGTACACCCAATTCCTTTGCACGACGATGGTCATCGGCGAGTCTTGCCACATGATGGTCCAAAGCATAAATTCCTGCTGCTGCCAAATAGCCTACCTGACGCATGCCTCCTCCTAACAGCTTACGGATACGCAACGCACGGTTGATGGTCTCCTGACTTGAAACCAATAAGGACCCTATTGGCGCGCCCAATCCCTTGGACAAGCAAACTGAGATCGTATCAAAAATCTGCCCGTAAACTTTCGGATTCTCTTTAGTGACTACCAATGCATTCCACAAACGCGCACCATCAAGATGGAACTTCAGGTTGTTTGTAGTACAGACCTTTTTTATTTTCGCGAGCTCGTTAATATCATAACAGGCACCGCCACCTTTATTGGTTGTATTTTCTACACAAACCAGGCTTGTCAGGGGACTATGGTAAAACTCCGGCGGATTGATGGCGGCAGCGACCTGGTCGGCGGTGATCATACCGCGGTTTCCATCCAAAAGGCAACACGAAACACCGCTGTTAAAAGAAACGCCACCTCCCTCATAGTTAAACACATGAGCCCATTTGTCTGCAATCAACTGCTCTCCGGGTTGTGTATGCAGTTTGATGGCAGTCTGGTTGGCCATCGTTCCCGAGGGAAAAAACATAGCAGCTTCCATCCCGAATAAAGCGGCTACTTTAGCCTCAAGCGCATTTACGGTAGGATCCTGTTTATAAACATCATCACCAACTGCGGCCTGAAACATATACCGCAGCATGTCAGGTGTAGGCTTGGTTACCGTATCGCTGACTAAATTTATTTCCATATTCTCGAAAGGATGTCTTATTTTTGCGGAAACAAAATTACATTTATTTATGACAAATACCGAACAAATTAAAGGTATTGTGGAGCGCCTTGGTGCGTTGAGGAGGTATCTTTGACGTTGATGCCAAGCTTATCGAAATTACAAACGAGGAGGAAAAAACACTTGCTCCCGACTTCTGGAACAATGCAAAAGAAGCTGAGGCTTATATTAAAATCCTGAGAACCAAAAAGAAATGGGTTGAGGATTACCAAAAAGCCGAACAATTAGCCGACGAACTGCAACTGGCCTATGAATTCTTCAAGGAAGGAGAATTGTCTGAGGAAGAACTTGATGACGCCTATAACAATGCCAATTCCCATATCGAAGCGATTGAATTCCGCAACATGCTTTCAGATGAAGGCGATTCACTGAGTGCCGTATTGCAGATTACTGCCGGTGCCGGTGGTACGGAGAGTTGCGACTGGGCAGAAATGCTCATGCGTATGTATATGATGTGGGGCGAGCGTAATGGCTATAAAATCAAGGAACTGAACTTCCAGGGCGGCGAGGTTGCGGGAATCAAGACGGTGACACTTGAGTTTGAAGGCGATTATTCTTTTGGATATTTAAAAGGAGAAAATGGTGTTCACCGACTGGTACGCATCTCCCCTTTTGACAGTAATGCCAAACGCCATACTTCTTTCGTATCCGTTTATGTTTATCCACTGGCTGATGATACGATTGAGATTGAAATCAATCCGTCAGAAATCTCCTGGGAAACGATGCGTTCGAGTGGTGCGGGCGGACAGAATGTAAACAAAGTGGAAACTGCGGTACGGTTAAGGCACCATCCTACGGGAATCATTATTGAGAATTCTGAAACACGGTCACAACTGGATAACAAAACCAAGGCGATGCAGCTGTTAAAGTCCCAGTTGTATGAAATTGAACTGAAGAAGAAACAGGCACTGCGCGACGAGATTGAAGCAAAGAAGATGAAAATCGAATGGGGTTCACAGATCCGCAACTATGTTTTACACCCGTATAAATTAGTAAAAGATGTGCGTACCGCGCATGAAACCAGTGACACGGAAGGCGTGCTGAATGGTGAAATCGATGAATTCCTGAAGGCCTACCTGATGATGATGGGACAGAAAGAGGAGGAGAATTGACAATTGATAATTAATGATGAAAGCTGTTGTATCACACAACAGCTTTTTTTATTAGTGATATTTCATAATTCACAATTCATAATTAATTTTTCCTGTCCTGCGGCGCAAACAAAAGGCATACGGGCGCACAAAGCGGGATCATTTTTCCGGAAAAAGTCAGTTTCCCCGTGGCTTTGTCGATGTCGAAAATCACGATGTTGTTGGTGTATTGATGACCGACCAGCAAGTACTTCCCTGTTGGGTCAATAGCAAAATTGCGTGGCCCCTGCCCCATTGTTTTGAGTCTTTGCACAAAATTGAGCGTCCCGTCATCTTTAATGAAGAAAACGGAAATATCATTTGCATCGCCCCTGTTGGTGGCATACAGGAACTTCCCGTCCGGCGTAATATGGATGTCGGCTGCACTGGTCTTTCCTTTAAAATCGTCGGCCACCACGGATTTTTCCTCAAGCAATTTGAGATTCCCATCGTCATAAGCATAGACCGTCAATGTGCCGTCCAGTTCCTGAAGCAGGTACACAAACCTCCCATCCTTACTGAAAGTAAGGTGACGCGGGCCGCTTCCCGCCTTGATTGCAAGGGTATTCTTTAATTCCAGCACCGCGGTTTCTGACCCAGCATTATAGCGGTAGACATACATCTGGTCACTGCCCAGGTCATTCGCCAAAACATACTTCTTATCCGGTGAAAACTGCACCATATGCAGGTGTGCGCTTTCCTGCCGCTGCGTATCGGGACCTTTTCCCTCAAGTTGCACAACCTGTTTTGCTTCGTTTAATGCACCATATTTATTTTTCTTAAAAACAGCAATGCTTCCTCCCGAATAATTCGCGACAATCACATTCCGGTCGTCATTGAGGATATAACACGGATCGGCTCCCTTTGCATCCTGACTTCCCAGGAAATCGATACCGCCTTTTCCTTTGTTGAAATAATAGGCGCTGACTTTACTGTCTTTCCCATTTTCGTTGACACTGTACAGGAACTGTCCGTCGGGTGAAACAGCGACATAACTTGGATTGACGGCAGGATCTGACGCAGACAACAGTTTCAATTGCGCATCATTGGTATCAAAATCAAATACATAAATTCCTTTACTGTCGCAGGAATTGGTGTAGGTACCCACGATGAGTTTTACGTTTTGGGCGTTGGCGATGCAGACGGACATCATTATGGCGAACCGGAATAGTTTTTTCATTTGTACTTTGGTTAAGTTATCAAAAATAGTTTTTTTTAGCATAGTGCACTGTAGCGTTCTAACTTTTGTGCATTGACAATCTGTTTCCGGAATAGTCAGTGCATTTCCGTGTATCGGGACGCAGTTTCCGCAGGGTGAAAATAAACTTCCGCAGGGTGGAATTTAATTTCCGCAGGATGGAAATAAACTTCCGTGTGCCCGGAATGAGCTTCCGTGGCCTGTCAGGGAACTTTGCGGCCTGCCAATCAATTTCCGGATACTTTGCAACTTTGCCACTTTGTAGCTTTGCAACTGTCCTAAAAAACACTATTTTTGGGCAAAATAAATCCCCGGACCACGGAAATGCAGTTCAAACATCCTGAAATTCTTTACTTTCTTTTCTTACTGGTAATTCCAATCCTTGTTCATTTATTCCAGCTTCGGCGGTTTAAGAAGGAATATTTCACCAATGTGCGCTTCCTAAAAGAACTTTCGATCCAGACCCGTAAAAGCTCGAAGCTGAAGAAATGGCTTCTGCTTGCCACGAGATTACTAATCCTGACCTCAATCATTATTGCATTTGCACAGCCATTTTTCAAGGCGAAAGACAGCAATCAGGTCACGAATGAAATGTACATCATTCTCGACAATTCGTTCAGTATGCAGGCGAAAGGACAAAAGGGCGAACTGCTCAGGCGAGCCGTTGAAGATTTGTTGGAGCACGTTCCGGAAAACCAGACTTTTTCTTTATTGACGAATTCCGAGACTTACTGGAATACCGATATTAAGTCAATTCAGAAAGATTTACAGAACCTCAAATACAGTGCCACGCCTTTTAACCTCGATCAGCTGATGGCGAAGGTGAAATCGCGGAAATCCAATTTTAATAAGGATATCGTGATTATCAGCGATGCGGTTGGCCTGCAGCAAAATCAATTGAAAAGCGTGGACAGGGAGTTCAACACTTATTTTATTGTACCCAAGGCCGAGCAGAAAAGCAATATGGCGATTGACAGCGTGTTTATCAACCAGACGCTGGATGAGTTTTATGAGATTGGGGTGAAGATTTCGGCTTATGGTGAACAGGATAAAGAAACACCGATTGCGGTTTACAACAATAACAAGCTGATTGCGAAAACACTGGTAAAGATGGAGGGCGCGCAGAAAACCATGAATTTCTCTATCCCCAGGGCCGATTTTAACGGTTATGTTTCAATTGAGGACAATGGCATCAGTTATGACAATACGCTTTACTTTACCATATCGAATCCGAAGAAAATCAATGTTATCGCGATTGGAGATGCGGATAAGTCGGCGTTTTTAGGAAAGATTTTTACGGAATCCGAATTCAATTACTACAATTTCCCGATTGCTTCTTTGGACTACAACCTGCTCGAAAAGCAGGATGCGATTGTAATTAATGAGTTAAAAGAGATCCCGCAGGCGTTGCAGACCACGTTGAAATCGTTTGCCGAAAAAGGCGGTAATATTGTGCTTGTACCCTCGGCAGAGCAATCGGTTTCAAACCTGAATGCCTTCCTTGCTAATTTTGGGGCGATTAAATTTGGAGATATCCGGAACAATGAAAAGCTGATTACGGAGATTTCATTCGGACATCCGTTATATGCCGGTGTTTTTGAAAAAAAGATTGACAATTTCCAGTTTCCGCAGACCAAGGCAGCATTTTCGTTGGCTACTGCGAGTCCCGGAATCCTGAATTATCAGGATAAAAGCACGTTCCTGACGGCAGTGCAGGGCTCATTGTCATCGGTATATGTTTTTGCGGCACCGCTCAACAAAGGCAATTCCAATTTCCAGAATTCGCCGTTGATTGTGCCGACGTTTTACAATATGGCACAAAGCATCCGCAAATCGGGTGCCGTGGCGTTGACGATTGGCGAAAACCAGCCATTCCTCGTCGATGCTCAGCTGGCTAAAGACGAGATTGTTGAACTGAAAGCCGTGCAGCAATCCGCTGAGAAATTTATCCCGATCCAGCAGGCATTGAATAACAAAGTAAAGCTTACCTTTAACGATTATCCGCAGGTAGCGGGCAATTATGGTGCATACAGGCAGGACGAACTGCTGCAGTATATCAGTTTTAACTATGACCGTACAGAGGGCAATCTTGCTGCCGCAGCTGAGGATCTGCTCTCCGATTATAAGGTTATCAATGATGTGGAAACCGTATTTGACACTTTACAGACCGACCGGACCGACAATGAGATCTGGAAATGGTTTGCCATATTGACGCTTTTGTTTTTAGCCGTTGAAATTTTCATTCAAAAATTTGTAAAATGAACCTGATTATCCGAAAAGCAAAAATCATCGATCCCAAAAGTCCTTTTCACAATCAAATTGCAGATATTCAGATCCAGGAAGGTAAAATCACAACCATAGCCGAGGCAATTGATGCCATTGATGCGGAGGAACTGCTTCTCGAAAACCTGCATATTTCGCAGGGATGGTTTGACAGCAGCGTTTCGTTTGGCGAGCCGGGTTATGAAGAACGGGAAACGATTGTGAACGGACTTCATGTTGCAGGAAAGAGCGGATTTACGGGAGTTGCCTTACAGCCCAACACCAGTCCGGTACTTGACAATCAGTCACAAATCAGTTTTGTGCTATCGAAATCGAAAGATGCAGCTACCGATGTGTATCCGATTGGTGCACTGACAAAAAATAGTGACGGAAAAGATCTTGCGGAGCTTTTTGATATGAAAAATGCAGGGGCCGTGGCTTTTGGCGATTATGGAAAGAGCCTTGAAAATGCCAACCTGCTTAAGATAGCCTTACAATATACACAGGATTTCGATGCATTGCCGATAGTGTTCAACCAGGACCTGAATATTAAAGGGAATGGCGTTGCACATGAGGGTATTGCATCAACAAGGCTGGGACTTAAGGGTATACCGGCTTTGGCGGAAGCATTGCATGTGTCGCGAAACCTCTATATCCTGGAATATACGGGCGGTAAGTTGCACTTCCCTACGATTTCCACTGCCGCCGCTGTCGCTTTAATCAGGGAAGCCAAGGCAAAGGGCCTCAAGGTGAGCTGCAGTGTTGCTGTTCACCACCTTGTCATCACCGATGAAAAGCTGGAAGGATTTGATACGCGGTTTAAGGTCTCTCCCCCACTTCGCGATGCAGCAAACCGCGATGCCTTGATACAGGGCGTTTTAGATGGAACAATCGACATGATCACTTCAGACCACAATCCGGTTGATATTGAGCACAAGAAAATGGAATTTGATCTTGCTAAAAATGGCACGATCGGATTAGAAAGTGCCTTCGGGGCGCTGATGGCCGTACTTCCTTTAGAAATCGTGATTGATAAACTGACGTCGGGAAGACAATTTTTCAGCACTGAAAGTCCAGCCATTGCAGCGGGCATATCGCCCAATATTACTTTATTTAATCCCGAGGAGAATTGGGTTTTCACAAAGGAAAATATATTGTCAAAATCAAAGAACAGCGCGTTTCTGTCAACGGAAATGAAGGGAAAGGTATAC
>CALRKC020000129.1:0-6700 GCA_943367895.1 Erythrobacter sanguineus
TATTCGCAGACGACTGCAAATTATATGGGGGCCCTAAAGCTGAATGACAGTTCATTTATCTCCTACAGGGTGCACTTTGAAGAAGCAAAAGGTGTTATTTCAGGGTACTCAATAACCGATGTGGGTGGAAAATATGAAACAAAATCAAAAATCACCGGATCGTATAATAAAGCCAAGGGCGAAATCTCTTTTAAGGAAAAAGGGATCGTTTATACAAAATCCAAAATAACCGAATACGATTTTTGTTTCGTTAACTTTAAGGGAAAGCTGAATAATATCCAAAACGGAAAATCCATTAAAGGAAAATTTAAGGGATTATATACCGATGGTAAGGAATGTATAAGTGGTGAACTTAACTTAGTGAATATTGTTAAAATAGATCGCCAGGCAGTTAAACTTGACAAAAAAATTAAGAAAACAAAACTGGTTTCGAAGGAGAAAAAAGATAAGATACACGTTGTGAAATCTTTGGATACTTTGGCGCTTAATGTTCTTAGGGAGGACCAAAATATGAGTATGTTTACGAAATCGCGCACCGTTACACTCAATATTTATGATTCAGGTAAAGAAGATGGTGACAAGATAACGCTTGTCGTGAACAAAAAAGTGTTGCTTTCTGACTATACGGTGACGAAAAAGGTGAAGATATTGTCGTTGCCGATTGATTCGGCTGAAACCGATATCGAAATTAGGGCAATAAGCGAAGGCACAGTAGCGCCGAATACTGCTTATGTCGAAATTAAAGATGAAGAGAATGACGTAAAGGTACTTTCGACGCTTAAAAAAGGGAAAAGTACTAAAATAACCATATTACGGGACGATAAATAAAAGCCGGCCCTTTTGAGGCCGGCTTAAACAAAATTAGAATTTATATCCTAAAGAAAGCTGTGCAGTCATATTCTTTATCTTGGCTTCCTCCGAGGCTTCTGTAAGTCCCACAACATAGCGCGCGGAGGCAAAAAATCCGGCGGCGATATCAACTGTGGCTCCTCCTGCGACTGCGAAGTCAAAGGATTTGGTTTTGAAATCGCCCGGAATGCTGTCAAAGTTATCGTTGACCAGAAATCCGAATTGAGGTCCCGCATCAATACTTAAAATTTTTGGTAACACATAAAAACGTGCCATCACAGGAATGTTGATGTAATCAAAATTGATGTCATCAGACCCCTCTACTTTTGCACCCTGCGAAGAGTAAAGCGCTTCAGGCTGGATGGCAAAACTTGGCGTTAACCCCAGTTCCACAAATACACCACCGTGGAAACTCGTGATATTGTCACTTTCTAAGTTGTCGCCATCAAGATTTGCAAAATTTGCTCCTCCCTTAATTCCGAATTTTACGCCTTGCGCCTGAGACACAGTGCCCAACATCAATAACATTGTTAATAAGATTACTTTTTTCATAATTGTTCATTTTTAGGTTAAAAGTTTTTTATAGTACTTATCAACTAAATTAAGCCGAATCTGTGGGTCGTTCAAACAAATTAACAATATTTTAAATCAACGCTATTGTTAGTAACTTGTTAACAACTCTGTTGATAACTCATGTATATGCCCAATTTCCGCATGTTCTAAACGGTATAAATTTGTTTAATTCAATTTAAAAACAAAACAGACTTATGAAAAAAATCTTTTATGCCGCGGTTGCCGTATTCGCTTTTGGATTCGCAAACGCACAAGACGCAAGCAGTATGAGATTCGGTGTTAAAGCCGGTCTTAACAACTCTAACTTTACGGGTGACCTGGATCGTGACGCCGCTACAAGTTTCTATGTGGGTGGTTTCGCTGAATTCAGTGTTTCCAACAAATTCCACGTACAACCCGAATTGTTGTATTCTATGGAAGGTGCTGATGAATCTGCTGTGAGCTACATTAAGATCCCGGTGATGGGTAAATATTATTTAGCTGAAGGATTCAACGTGCAGGCTGGTCCCTATATCGGATTCAAGGCGGGTGCAGACGAGGCTATTGATGATACAGTAAAATCTATGGATTTCGGTTTAGGTCTTGGTGCCGGTTATGATTTGACCAATGGCCTTTTCTTTGATGCAAGGTATAATCTTGGTCTTCAAAACATAAGCGAGTCAGATCTTGTAGACATCAAAAACACCTGTATCCAGGTAGGCTTGGGTTACAAATTCTAATTAAGTATTAATATCGATTTAAAGCCTCCTTATGGAGGCTTTTTACTTTTGGTTACCTATATTTGACTATGGTAAAAAGCATATTGTTATTCGTGTCGTTTATTTTCCTGCAATCCAATCCCTTTTATAAATGAACAAATGGATAACATTTATCAAAAGTTATCAATCGTATCTCAGGATTGAACGTGGACTTTCGGCCAATACAATAAACAATTATACATTTGACATTGAGAAACTATGTCATTTTCTCGAAGAAAGGCAAATTGATGTTTCTCCGGTAAAAATTGATGCTGAGCAGGTACAGCAATTTATTTACCATATTTCCAAAACAGTCAATGCGCGTTCCCAGGCCCGGTTAATCTCAGGATTGAAAAGTTTTTTCAGCTACCTGATTTTTGAAGATTATCGGAAGGACAGCCCGATGGAATTGATTGAAGCGCCAAAAACAGGACGAAAATTACCTGATACACTTTCAGTTTCTGATATTGACCGCCTGATAGCTGCTGTAGACCTCGGAACAGACGAAGGGGAGCGAAACCGGTCCATGCTTGAAACGCTATACGGTTGTGGCCTGCGGGTTTCGGAATTGGTTGACCTCAAAATTTCGGATTTGTTTTTTGATGAAGGCTTTGTTCGTGTCACCGGAAAAGGAAATAAACAGCGTTTTGTGCCAATAGGCAGTCACACGAGAAAGTATATCGAGTTGTATAAAGACCATTGCCGTCCGAATCTGCCGATACAAAAAGGGCATGAGGATACGCTTTACCTGAACCGTCGAGGCAGGAAGCTCACACGCGCGATGATTTTTACGATAATAAAGAATCTTGCGGATAAAATAAATCTCAACAAGTCCATAAGTCCGCATACCTTCAGGCACTCGTTCGCGACGCATCTGCTGGAAAATGGCGCCGATCTTCGGTCTATCCAGCTGATGCTTGGACACGAGAGTATTACCACTACTGAGATCTATGTTCATCTTGACCGAAGACATTTAACACAGGTAATTAATGCATTTCATCCGAGAAAATAGGTTTTTAGCCGATTTTTTATATTTTTGTAAAAATCTTAAACCAAATGGTAGTGCGGAAGCCTGTCCTTTTTTAAATCGATAGATGAAGTTAGATTTCTTTGCGAATTCTTTACAGCAGGACGATAAGGTTAATTTTTATAATAAACTCTTGTCCCAGGTTCCCGACCTTATTTTTCAGATGACCATTTCTGAAGAGGGAAGGGTCAATTTTCCGTACCTCAGTGAATCCGTAATCAACCACTTTGAACTCACTGACGAGGAAATCAACTATGATACCATTGATGTCTTAAAAAGCAAAATCATCCCTGAAGATTTTGACAAGTTAATGGAAGCCATAGGCCAGGCGCGTGAGAGTATCCATAATCTGCTTTTCGAGTTTCGTTGTAATCTGCCGGTTAAGGGACTACGCTGGTTCAGGGTCAGGGCTACCGTTGAAGAAGACCCGAAAGGCGGACTCGTTTTTTACGGGCGTGTAAACGATCATACAGACAGCCGGATTCAGGCCCTGAAATTGAAAATATCAGAAGAGCGCTACCAGTTTGCGCTCGAAGCCTCTTCAGAAGGAATATGGGATTTGGATGTTCGCACCAATAAGGTTTTCTTTTCATCACAATCGATGAAAATGCTTGATTTTGATGAGAAGGATACCATCCTTGATATTGATGTCTGGGATGACAGGATTCATCCGGAGGACATGGAAAAATACAGGAAGGATATTCAGCTTCATCTGGAAAACCGTACCCCTTTTTATGAGAACCTGCAAAGGGTGCGGACCAGTAATGATGAATACAGATGGGTGCTGAGCCGTGGTAAGATTATTGACCGTGACGTTAACGGCAATCCGCTACGGGTAATAGGGACGCACAGCAATATATCGGCAAGGATTGAAAAAGAGAATGAACTGCAGAAAACATTGCAGATTTTAAGTGAGCAGAATAAGAAACTGCTCAATTTCGCGCACATTGTTTCGCATAACCTCCGTTCCCACGCCGGAAATTTCAAGATGTTGCTTGACCTGATTGAAAGCGAAGATGATGAGGAACTGCGCGCGGAAAGCATGATGCACCTGCGCACCAATTCAAATGACCTGACCGAAACCATTGCCAATCTTAAGGAACTTGTCGAAATACAATCCGATCTCAAGCCTGTAAAAGAGCATTTAATCCTGCGAAACTACCTCAGGAAAATGCTGAATTTGCTCGCGGAAGAATTCGCAAGGCATAACGTAGAATTCCGGATTGATATCCCAAATGATGAAACGGTATATTTCAATCCCGCCTATCTCGAGAGTATTCTGCTGAATTTTTCGACCAACGCCGTAAAATACTCGCATCCCGATAAGACGCCATTAATCCATTACAATTTTTACTATGAAGATGGCATGAAAGTGCTTTCCATCGCAGATAATGGGTTGGGGATTAATTTGGAGAAACACGGCAACGCGCTCTTCGGGATGTACAAAACATTTCACAAACACCCAAACTCGCGCGGATTGGGATTATTTATGTCTAAAAACCAAATTGAGGCCATGGGCGGGCGAATCACCGTGGACAGCCAGGTTAATAAAGGCACCATTTTCAAAATATATTTTAATGATTAAATACAAAGATTTGTTTGTGGTAGATGATGATAAAATCTACCATTTTATTTTAAAGAATTTATTAAACAAAAATGACATCAGGCTGAAGCCTTCTTTTTTTGAAAATGGATTGGATGCGATTGAAATCTTAAAACAAAAACTGCATGCCAACGAATTCCCGGATTTAATCCTGCTTGATATCAATATGCCGATTATGGATGGCTGGCAGTTCCTGGAGGAATTCAGGAAGTTCAGGGAGGAGTTTGAACTGAACACCGATATTTATGTCGTTACTTCCTCTAACGACAACATCGACATTAATAAAGCCAAGGATTTTGAAAATGAAATCGCGAATTATTTCCTGAAACCCATCAACGAATCGGATATCTGTAAAATATTCACCGCATAAAAAAAGCTCCGTTAAGGAGCTTTTTGGATTTTATAAAGGAGGCAGGATTATTTCGCGATATTCACTGCCCTTGTTTCCCTGATGACGGTAATTTTTACCTGACCGGGATAGGTCATCTCTGTCTGGATTTTCTGAGAAATATCGAATGAGAGGCTTGCAGCATGGTCATCAGATACTTTTTCGCTTTCAACGATTACGCGCAATTCCCTTCCGGCCTGGATGGCGTAAGCATTCTTCACGCCGTGGAAGCCAAATGCGATGTCCTCAAGGTCTTTCAGTCTCTGGATGTACGAATCGAGTACCTGGCGTCTTGCGCCCGGCCTTGCGCCTGAAATGGCGTCACACACCTGAACAATAGGGGAGAGCAGTGACTTCATCTCGATCTCGTCATGGTGTGCCCCGATGGCGTTACAAACTTCTTCTTTTTCACCGTATTTCTCAGCCCATTGCATTCCTAACAATGCGTGTGGCAGATCACTTTCAGTATCCGGCACTTTACCTATATCGTGCAGTAACCCCGCTCTTTTAGCGAGTTTTACGTTAAGGCCTAATTCAGCAGCCATAATACCGCAAAGCTTGGAAACCTCGCGCGAGTGTTGCAATAAGTTCTGTCCGTAAGAAGAACGGTATTTCATTCTTCCCACGACTTTAATCAATTCCGGATGCAATCCATGGATACCAAGATCGATTACAGTACGTTTACCAACTTCGGCAATCTCATCGTCAATTTGTTTTGTGGTTTTTGCAACCACTTCCTCGATTCTGGCGGGGTGGATACGGCCGTCAGTAACTAGTTTGTGCAATGAAAGCCTTGCAATTTCCCTTCTTACAGGGTCGAAGCACGACAGGATGATCGCTTCCGGGGTATCGTCAACAATAATCTCGACGCCTGTAGCTGCTTCAATCGCGCGGATATTACGTCCCTCGCGCCCGATAATACGCCCTTTTACATCATCCGATTCGATATTGAATACCGAAACGCAGTTTTCCACTGCCTCTTCCGTTCCCACACGCTGTATGGTATTGATGATGATTTTCTTGGCTTCCTGTTGTGCAGTAAGCTTAGCCTCTTCAAGAGTGTCCTGTATATAAGACATTGCATTGGTTTTGGCTTCAGCCTTAAGACCTTCAATCAATTGGTTTTTGGCATCTTCAGTAGATAGACCCGAAATTACTTCCAATTGCTCGAGCTGGCTTTTGTGCATTCTTTCAACTTCAACCTGCTTCCTGTCCAGGATTTCTATTTTGCTTTGGTATTCTTTCGTTTTTTGCTCAAAGTCGTCGTTGATTTTTTTGGCTTTGGCCAATTCATTTGAAACCAAAGATTCCTTGTCACGGATTCTTTTTTCAACTTCTGCTACCTTTTTCTCACGGTTTAAGATGACCTGCTCGTGCTCTGCCTTCAGCTCGATGAATTTCTCCTTGGCCTGCAGTATTTTGTCTTTTTTGGTATTTTCTGCTTCGAGGTTGGCATCCTTTAAAATTGATGCTGCTTCTTTTCTGGCGTTCTTGATGAGATTAGAAACATTCTTCTTCTCGAG
>CALRKC020000130.1:0-6696 GCA_943367895.1 Erythrobacter sanguineus
CAGGTAAGATCGAAGTTTTCAAACGGTATCTTTGGTGCTTTAACCGTGTCTTGCTGCGCATAAACATTGCAAAATCCAATGATTAGGAGTACTGTTGTGGTAATGTGTTTCATAAAGAGGTGTAATTATTTTAATTTGTCCAGTTCAATATTTAGTTTCAATACATTTATTTTTTCAGGGCCGAAAGCACCCATAAGTGGCTTGGCAGTATGTTGCGCAATTAATGCCAGTATTTTTTCTTCGGGTAAGTTGCGCGCCTTTGCCACACGGTTGGCCTGCACTTTGGCACCTTGTACCGAAATATCCGGGTCAAGTCCGCTGCCGGATGCCGTAACCAGTTCCGAAGGAACATCGCTGCGCTTTACCGTCGGATTTTTCATCAGGAAGCTATCAATCCTGCCGGCGACTTCGGCCAGATACTCCGGATTGTTCGGCCCCTTATTGCTTCCGCCGGATCCTGCGGCGTTATAATCCACAGCGGACGGACGCGGCCAGAAATATTTGTCCTGCACAAATTTTTGTGCGACGTTGATATGGTGGTTTTTCCCATTGACGGTGATGATTTGGCCTTTCCCTTTATTCGGGGCAAATTGCGCAATTCCTAAGATCGTTAGAGTGTAAACGCCGGAAAAGAACAGGGCACAGCATAGTGTGAGACGTATTGGAGTGATGAAATTTATTCTCATGATTGGTTTTTTTTAAAGGAACAGTGTCACAAAAAGGTCGATTAATTTTATACCGATAAACGGGACAAGTACGCCACCGAGGCCGTAAATAAGAAGGTTACGTCTTAACAGGGCAGAAGCGCCGATGGGTTTATAAGCTACACCCCTGAGCGCGAGCGGAATCAGGAACGGGATGATGATTGCATTGAAAATCACCGCTGATAAGATGGCACTTTCCGGACTGTGGAGACTCATGATATTCAATCCCTGCAAGGCTGGAATTGCCGTAATAAACAGGGCCGGGATGATCGCGAAATATTTGGCTACATCATTGGCAATGGAAAAGGTGGTGAGCGTTCCGCGTGTCATTAATAACTGCTTCCCGATTTCGACGATCTCAATCAGCTTCGTTGGGTCATTGTCAAGGTCTACCATGTTGCCTGCTTCCTTAGCTGCCTGGGTTCCGCTGTTCATTGCCACACCAACATTCGCCTGGGCCAGCGCCGGGGCGTCATTTGTGCCGTCGCCCATCATCGCTACAAGACGGCCTTCGGCCTGTTCCTTTTTAATGTAGTTCATCTTATCTTCCGGCCTGGCCTCGGCAATGAAGTCATCAACTCCGGCTTTCTCTGCGATGAATTTTGCCGTCAGAGGATTATCCCCTGTAACCATCACGGTTTTTATCCCCATTTTGCGTAAACGCTCAAAACGTTCCTTCATTCCGGTCTTGATGATGTCCTGTAATTCAATTACACCCTGTACGTGATTGTTTTTGACCACGACCAATGGTGTGCCTCCGTTTGTGGAGATATCGATCACTTTTTGGGCTGTGTCCTCAGGGAACACATTGCCCGCCCGGGCTGCAATATTCCTTGCTGCATCCTGAGCTCCTTTTCTTATATCAGTGCCATCTTTCAATATGACACCGCTTGTCCTGGTTTCAGCAGTAAATTTTATAGACTGGGCAACAGGTGAATAGATTCCCAATGGGGTTTTCATATCGCCTTCCAGTTTTTCGCTGAGTTCAATAATGCTTTTGCCTTCCGGCGTATCGTCTGCGAGGGAACTCAATACCGCCGACTGCACGAAATCCGTGAATGCAATGCCTTTTGACGGGTAGAAGTTTGTTGCTTTTCTGTTACCAATGGTAATTGTCCCGGTTTTATCCAACAACAGCACATCGATGTCACCGGCCGTTTCAACCGCTTTTCCTGACTTGGTAATAACATTGGCCCTCAAAGCCCTGTCCATTCCGGCAATACCGATCGCGGAAAGCAATCCGCCAATGGTCGTTGGGATAAGGCAGACAAAAAGGGAAATGAAAGCTGCGATCGTAATCGGCGTATTGGCATAATTTGCAAATGGTGCCAGTGTGACCGTTACTATAATGAATACCAAAGTGAATCCTGCCAGCAAGATCGTAAGCGCAATTTCATTGGGAGTTTTTTGGCGGCTTGCACCTTCCACCAAAGCAATCATCTTGTCGAGAAAACTCTCACCAGGTTCAGAGGTGACAATTACCTTAATTTTATCAGATAATACTTTGGTACCGCCGGTAACAGATGATTTATCACCTCCGGCTTCGCGTATTACCGGTGCACTTTCACCGGTAATGGCACTTTCATCAATTGTTGCCAAACCTTCGATGATTTCACCATCGGTGGCGATAATATCTCCGGCTTCACAAACAAATACATCACCTTTTTTTAATTGGGAAGATGAAACTGTTTGTCCGTTTTCAAGTTTTGCAGGTGTCTCCTCACGGGTCTTCCGTAAACTGTCGGCCTGCGCTTTGCCTCTCGCTTCGGCAATGGCTTCAGCAAAATTGGCAAAAAGCAAAGTGGCGAACAAAATCAGGAAAATCGTAAAATTATAGGCAAAACTGCCTTGGGCGCTTTCTCCCGCTACTATCCAAAGGCAAACCAGAAACATGACAATCGTACCAATTTCCACTGTGAACATTACAGGGTTCCTGAACATGATGCGCGGATTCAGTTTTACGAAAGACTGCCTGAAAGCCTCCGCAACCAATTCCTTCTGAAATAAATTATTTTGAGATTTACTCATGATATCTTAATTATTTGACCGAGAAAAACTCAGCGATTGGACCTAAAGTTAACGCCGGGAAAAAGGAAAGTGCGGCGACAATAAAGATGACTGCAAAAACCATCAATCCGAACGTGGCGGTATCAGTTTTCAGCGTACCGTTGCTTTCAGGGATGTATTGTTTTGCTGCCAGCAGACCGGCAATGGCCACCGGCCCAATGATTGGAAGGTAGCGACCCAAAAGCATCACGATTCCCGTGGCGATATTCCAAAATGGTGTATTGTCGCCCAGGCCTTCAAAACCGCTGCCGTTATTGGCTGATGATGAGGTAAACTCGTAGAGCATTTCACTGAATCCGTGATAATCCGGGTTTGCCAGCCATCCTGAAAACGCTTCAGGATTTCCGGAGTAGAGGTGGCTTGCGAGGGCCGTCCCCACCAAGATCAGGAATGGATGCAGTAACGCAATAATCATCGCGATCTTCATTTCCCTCGCTTCAATCTTTTTCCCGAGGAATTCGGGTGTCCGGCCTACCATCAAACCACTGATGAACACGCCGAGAATGATGAAAATATAAAAGTTAAGAAAGCCAACGCCAACACCACCGTAGAAACAGTTGATCATCATCCCCAGCAGCGTTGTCATGCCGGCGACGGGATTCATACTGTCGTGCATGGCATTAACAGAGCCATTACTGGTGCAGGTGGTATAGGTTGCCCAATTGGCTGACGCCGCAGCACCGAAGCGGGTTTCCTTTCCCTCCATGCTGCCCAAATCCTGTGAGATTCCCATATGGGAAATGGCTGGGCTTCCATGGACTTCACTGATAATGGTTGGAATCAGTAAAATCAGGAAACCTAACGTCATTACCCCATAAATTGTCCATGATAATTTCCTGCGGTTCAGTACGAAGCCCAAGGCGAAAATCATCGCAATCGGGATCAGGACAATGGCGGTATTTTCGACCATGTTGGTCAGGTAGTTCGGGTTTTCCATCGGATTGGCGGAATTTGGTCCATAAAATCCGCCGCCATTGGTGCCCAATTGCTTGATCGCCACAAAAGCGGCAACCGGGCCGCGACTGACCTGCTGTGGCCGTCCTTCCAAAGTGGTAATGCTGTCCTTTCCTTCAAAAGTCATTGGCGTTCCGTTGAACAATAGCGTTACCGCGACTACAACAGACAATGGGAATAACACCCTGGTGCAGGAACGAACGAAGAAACTGTAGAAATTACCCAGCGTGTGTGTTGTTTTTTCTTTCATAGCCATGAAGACCGCCGCGCAGATTGCCATGCCGCAGCCGGCACTGATGAATTGCCAGAGCATCAGTGTCAGTTGTCCCAAATAAGACAATCCTGTTTCTCCGGAGTAATGCTGTAAATTGGTATTGGTGATAAAGCTGACGGTGGTGTTGAATGCCAAATCCGCTGACATAGAAGTGTTTGCATCAGGATTCAATGGCAGCCAGGCCATGTTGGTGAGGACAAGCATCGAAATGACGAACCAAACTGCATTAATGGATAGCAATGCCCCCAAATGCTGTTTCCACGTCATCTCTCTTGCAGCATCAATACCGCCCAGTCTGAAGAACAATTTGTCTATGGGGTTGAAAACCCGGTCCGCCCAGGTGCTTTCATAATTGAATATCTTTCCGATGTACCGGCCTAACGGGATCGCGAGGATCACGACGAGTCCGTACATTGCAATGATGCCAGGTAGCTCTGAATTCATAGCTTAAAATTTTTCAGGTTTGACCAAAACATAACAGATGTAGGCGAACACCCCGATGGCGACAATAAATAATGGGATCATAATTTTAGATTTTTTCGAAAATGGAAATCACTTTAAAGAATGCCGCAAACAGCGACAATCCAACGACGGTGAGGATAACCGGCATCATACTGCTGTGGCGTTGATTTGCTTAAGATATGCCGCCCTCAGCTCGGCAGGGAATAATCCTGAAATGCTGCAATGGCGAATTTCCATAAATGAAGAAACCGAGTGTATGTAAATGCCCGCGATGACACTTTTTGTTTCATTGTTTCCCGTTTTCAGCAGTTTTTCTGCCATCTCGAGGCATTTTTTGACACGTGGGATGTTTCCGTTAATAAGGCATTTCTTTGTGAGTTCGGCGAAGCGTTCGGCCTGCCTGTAAATTGAAACGACATGATTTTTCATTAGAAAAGTTTTTATGTTTTGCTTCCCCCATGCCAAATCTGTTCCGAATCATTACTATTGAAGGTAATTGTCTGTATTTGTTATGATTATGTTTTCACCGTCAAAATAGGCCATAAAAAAAGCCTATCAAAATGATAGGCTCTTCTCAGAATAATAGGATTATTGAATGTGGTATTCTTCGAGTTTGCGGTACAATGTGGCAATCCCGATTTCGAGCAGGCGGGCAGCTTCAGCTTTGTTACCTTTGGTATAATTCATCACTTTTTGGATGTGCAGCTTCTCGACACTCTGCATCGAAAAAGCAGACATGGATTTTGCAACAGCGGTCTGGTGCTGCATTTCGTAAGGGAGTAGGTTGCAGGATAGGCTGTCGCTGTCGGCCAGTATGACCGAACGTTCAATGATGTTTTTCAGCTCCCGCACATTGCCGGGCCAATGATAGGCTTCGAGTTTGTGCAGAAAGTCGGGCGTTATGGTCAGCGTCTTTTTATTGGTTTTGGCCGAAAATTGCTGCGTAAAGTACTCGGCCAACGGTTTTATATCTTTTACCCTTTCACGAAGCGGCGGCATATTGATTTCGAATATATTAAGCCTGAAATATAGGTCTGCGCGGAAACGGTTTTCTTCGCTTTCGGTTTTCAGATTCCTGTTCGTAGCGGCGATGAGTCGGAAATTTGATTTTTTCGGAGTGGTGTCGCCAATCTGGATGTATTCGCTGGTTTCAAGTACACGCAAAAGCTTTGCCTGTAACCCTAGCGGCATTTCGCCTATCTCATCAAGGAATAGCGTACCTCCATTGGCTTCTTCCAGGAAACCTTTCTTATCTTTCAATGCACCGGTAAAGGCACCCTGTTTATGCCCGAATAATTCGCTTTCCAATATTTCCTTGCTGAATGTACTGCAATTGAGTGCCACGAATGATTTATTGCTGCGGTTGCTGTTTTCGTGTATGGCCTGGGCAAAAACTTCTTTTCCGGTGCCCGTCTCGCCGGTGAGTAAAACGGTCGAATCCGTATTGGCTACTTTTCGGGCCAGATTCAATACTTGCTCCAGTGTCTTTGATTTCCCGATAATAGTTTCAAAAGAATACTTATCGGCAATCCGTTTTTCAAGGTGGATAACTTTCTTTTGCAATTCGGCTTTATCCAATGCTTTATATAACAGCGGAATGATTTTATCATTATCATCGCCTTTGACGATATAATCGAACGCGCCGTTTTTCATTGCCTGTACACCGTCCGATACCCTCCCAAAGGCCGTAAGGAGTATGACCTCAGCCAATGGGAATGCTGCTTTTATTTTTTGCAGGAAATCTACGCCGTTCCCGTCGGGAAGCTTTACGTCACAAAGCACCACATCCACGTCGTTCTGCTCCAGTTTCCGGAAGCCTGTTTTCAGGTCGGGTGCCTGAAAGACGTTAAAACCTTCGGATGTTACGATACGGGTCAGGAGACCGCGTAATTTTTCTTCGTCGTCGATAATCAGGATGTTCTTCAAAACGGTGAATTTTGCAATACAAAATTACACTTTTACGGATTCCGAAATCCAGGCGGTATTATTATTATCTCAATCTTTGTAAAATCTGTATTTTTTTCGGAATGGTTTTAATCGATTGAGAAGGCTTTCGAACAAATTGAAAAGCAAATGTCAAGTGAGGAAAAAGCGGAAACCGGAAAGTTTATCAGCTTGTCCGGTCAGTTTGGAACGGCATGGACTTTTTATTAATTTGATATTCCGTGCCAGCCCCGGCCCCATATGTGATTCCGTCGTTGATGAAGTCGCCTTCAAGCGCATAATGCTGCTCTT
>CALRKC020000131.1:0-6690 GCA_943367895.1 Erythrobacter sanguineus
TTTTATTTTACGGAAATCTCGTAGTGCCAAAAGTGAAATAATTTATATTTTTATGTGATGAGCAGGAGCACGAGCGTGACGCTCGCGCCAGCGGGGGGAATACCGTGCCTGCAGTAATTGTACCGGATATTACTTTCAAAAATTATTAACTTTAATAATATGAAAACAACTTTAAAATATCTATCTCTTTTAATCTTAGCATTTACGCTATTTGGAAATTCAAAAACAGAACATACCCTTATGTTGGATAACAACAAAAACGACAGCCTTACTCCCGATGTTCGAAGGAAGTTTGAAGAAAAATTAGCCACTGTGATCCAAGCCAAATTATTTGACATCAATGAAACTCGCTATGTTGAAAGTTTTTTGAATACGAAGGAAGATATATTGGCTTTTTCCATGACAATGGTTAAGATCAAATTCCCGGAATTTAAACATCCCGAATCTTTAGATATTGCGATAGGGGAAGATGAAACAAAAAAACTGTGGTTTGTACTGGTTAAGCCTCCGTATGTCGGCCATGGTGGTGCATTATTCATTATTGTAGCTAAGAACAATTGCCAAATTGTATACTATGAAAGAACTAAGTAGATAATAATTTGGGAATCAAAACTTAGTAAATAAACGCTGACAGCGCGGATTTACTTCGTCGGTTCGCTTCGCTCGTGTGCAATCCGTGCACACAATGCATATCAAAAACCACAATGTAACGGTTGTAGTTTTATTCATACCTTTAAATCAAATGATATGTCATATCAATAAATATCAAGAAAGCTAATGCGATATGCGTTTGTGCACACACGCAAAGACAAAAAACTGCAAGTGTTAACTTGCAGTTTTTATTTTATGGAAACATTGGGTCAGGTATCATCAGGTTATATAAGAAGTAATCAGCAGACAATGAATGACGAAACATTGATTGAACACAGCGTCCTTCGCGTCGTTTTTGCTGCGATACTTCCCATGTACGGGGAGCTGCGCCAGGGATGGCAGCGGAAATCCTTTTTTAGCGTCAGTTCGGGTGTGCCTGCCAGGGCACGTATCGGGAACCGCTAAAAAAGATTGCAGCGTACAGCCCGGTCCCGTTATTGCGACGGAGGAAGCCATAACGGGAGGCGCCCTGAAGAAGCAGGTAGTAAGCCCGTGCCTGCACGCCGTTACTCGTCCATCTCCCATTCATTCTTTTTCTTCCCGCCAAACTTCTCAATCTTATAGGTCAGCGAGAACATCACGTAGCGCTTTAAGACGGTGTTCTGCATGTCTGAGATATACTCGGGCGTGATGGTACGCGAGGTATTCGTGTTTTGGTTTAAGATGTCATACACCTTTACTTTCGCGAGCAATTTGTCTTTCATGAAATTGTAGCCAAGGCTGGTGTTCAGCAAATAGAAATCTTTTCTGAAACCGTCCGCGATATTCGCGTTGTACGTATAACCAAGGTCTGCCCCGAAAACAATGCCTTTTGGCCAGCGTACCGTAGTCTCGGTCTTGAATACGTGCCTGAAGGCAGACGACTTGTCTATCGAATAATTCGTATAATCCGTCTGGTTGAATTCATAACGGTAGCTTGGCTGCAGGGTCAGGATTTCACCGTATTCATAGGAAAGGCTCAACTCCGGGGTTAAAGACACCCCAAATGCCTTATACAGTTTGTTGTTGGTCAAACCTTTGTTGTAATTGTAATTTCCGTTGATTCCCACGCTGCTTTTGATTTTGTGTGCCCCGAACTTATAAGATTTGTCGAGGCTGAACCCAAGATAACCGGAATAGGAATTGTCAATATTGACGTAGGAAATCCTGTTGATCAGGTTCGTTGTATCAAAATTACTGGCCGTTACGATATTATCCAGCGCATAGTTGATCCCGGAATAGAGGTAAAACCCGGAACGCGTAGGGTAATCATAGTTGTTGTAGTTGAAATATAAATTGTGCGTCCTGGAAGGTTCGAGGTTTTCGTTACCCGTGATGGTAGTCAGCGGTGAAGTGAAATCCTGGATCAGGAGCTGATCGGCCGAGGGCATCTGTACGTCATAATTGTAATACAGGTAGATGGACTTCGACTTGGACAACGTATAGTTGAACCAGCCGCTTCCGTTGAAGTTGCTGTAATTCTCTTCCAAAGTCCTGTTTTCGCCCAGATAATTCCGGCTGTTCATCAGGTCGGTAAACATCACACCGCCGGTAAAGCCGAGGCTGTATTTCTTTTTCCGAACGTAAATGGAAGCCGTCGGGGTGACACTTTTGTTACTGGTCTCGGTTCCGTAAGAAAACAAATCCTGGAAATTATCGTATGCCCCGGTGAGATCATTGCGACTGAAAGTGGTCTTGCTTTTTCCCGATTCTTTAGAATTGTAGGCCACGCGAAACACCATCGTAAGTGAATCTGTAATGGGTTCGCTGTAGCCGATACGCGTGTAATATTCGTCGGATCGGTTCCGGTCAAGCATTCGCTGGTGCCTGATGTCATTTGGCCGGTCGGGGTCCTGGAAGTAAAAGGTCTCCGAATCGGTAAAAGCATCTGAATCGCTGCTGTTGTTGGTATTGTTGAAAGTGATCCCGAAATTCCTGCCTTTCTTCTTAAAGTTTTTACCGAAGTAAAAATCATTGCCAAACTCCCCGTCATTTCCTGTGGAACGGTCGGAGCCGCTGTTGTCGTACACCAGCCCGAGATTATTTGTTGATGAACGCGTATAATTGTTCTCGCTGCGGGAGATGTTTTTCTTAATCCGTGGGCGGAATGAAAGCGTCGTCAGTGAATCAAGCTTGTATTCGACCATTCCGTTAAAATTATGGCCTTCAGCAAGGCGATTCGAAGACCCTGCAGATTCCGTCAGGAATGACTCAGTAGTTCCCGCGGTATCATTCGTAAGGAAGGTTTCTGTCCTGCTTTTGTAAACATTATCCGTCTTGGCATTGGTGTAGACATAGCTTCCGTTGGCCTCCAGTTTTTTCCCGAATTGGTCCGCAAAATTCAATCCCGTCAGTCCGGATTGCGTGATACCGCTGCCGCCGCCGTATTGCTGTCCGTCGATATTAAAACTGCCGTCGCCGCTCATGTATACATTTCGGCCTCCACCCATGGAATCAAAAATCTCGTCCATCGAGAAGCCGATGGAATTGACGTTATTGGACGAGCCCAGGAAACTGAATTTCTGTTCATCCTTAAAATAATTGATCAGTCCGCTGGCCTCATAACGGTCGTCTGAGCCTTTTCCGGCCATAAACTTCCCGAACAGTCCTTTGTTTTTGTCTTTCTGAATCGTAAGGTTAATGGTTTTCTCGTCACTGGATGCCGCTTGCCCGGAAATCTCCTCTTCTTTCGTTTTCGTATCGGTGACCTGGACCTTATCAATGATTTCTGCCGGAAGGTTTTCGGTAGCGATCTTTCCATCTGCACCAAAAAAGGGCTTTCCGTTTACCAGGATGTTGTTCACTTCCTTGCCATTGACGGTAATCTTCCCGTTGGCATCAATCTCGACACCCGGCAGTTGTTTCAGCAATGACTCTACATTCGAATCCGGCCTGACCTTAAACGAGGAGGCATTGAATTCCAGCGTATCTTTCTTGATCCGTACGGGAGGCGCTTCCGATTTGATAACGACCTCGTTAAGGCTTTTGGGTAACTCTTCAATCAGGATGTCACCAAAATCCTTGTCAGCAGAAAGTTCATTCAACTGCTGCTGATAGTCGGTATATCCGATATAGGAAATCTTCAGGAAGACCGGCTGCTTTATTTTCTTTGTTGACAGGGAAAAGGCACCCTTTTTGTCCGATATCGTATAGTCGATAATCGTGGAATCTTTGAGTGTGGTCAGATAAACCGTTGCGGATTCCATCGGGAGGTTTGTGGATTTTTCGAGGATCTTACCGCGGATGGTAATGTTTTGGGCTTGGGAAATGAGGCAAAAGAACAATAGGGAGAGGCAGAAAATAAGTCTCTTCATTGGTGTATAGGTGTTTTGTTGGTTATTTGGCGCAACGAATTAAAACAATTCCTACGGAATGGAAATTCGCTTTAAATAACATTTAACAAACAATTAGGGAATTTATTGTGGATGGGTTTATGGGCTGAGCAATAAAAACTCCGCCAAACTTTTCTCATTTGGCGGAGTTTTTATTTTTAGTTCCTGTTGCGACAGGGATGGAAGCGGCATCCTTTTCCTGCCTTCTTCAGGCAGGGAAAGATATAGCGGACAGCCCGGCCGTTCGCCCTCTGAAACAATATAAAAGAATAGACTCAACAGGCATTAAAATGCGTTTGGACACTGCAAACTGAGACGGCGACTGCGAACTACTTCTCCCGAATATAAATATCAATAGGGACGCCGGCAAAATCCCATTTCTCGCGAATCTTGTTTTCAAGAAAACGTTTGTAAGGGTCTTTGACATACTGTGGCAGGTTCGCAAAAAACACGAACTGTGGCGTGTTTGTAGGCAATTGCATGCAGTATTTTATCTTAACGTATTTGCCTTTCAGCGCTGGCGGTGGGTAGCTTTCGATCACTTTAAGCATGTGGTCGTTGAATTTCGACGTAGCAATACGCTGCTTCCTGTTTTCAAAAACCTGAACGGAAGCCTCAAGGGCTTTGAGCAGACGCTGCTTGGTCAGTGCGGAAACGAAAAGGATGGGCACATCGGTAAACGGTTCGATTTCCTTACGGATTTTCGCCTCATAATCGCGGGTGGACATCGTATCTTTTTCAACCAGATCCCATTTGTTGACCAAAATCACAATGCCTTTCCTGTTCTTTTCAGCCAGCCAGAAGATGCTCTGGTCCTGCCCTTCAAATCCCCTTGTGGCATCGATAATCAGGATGCAGATATCGGCGTGCTCAATGGCGCGTACGGAACGCATCACCGAATAAAATTCCAAATCTTCCTTCACTTTGGCTTTCCTGCGGATACCCGCTGTGTCCATGAGGTTGAATTCAAATCCGAAACGGTCAAATTTAGTATCGATGGCATCGCGCGTGGTGCCGGCAATATCGGTAACGATATAACGCTCTTTGCCAATCAGCGCATTAATGAAACTTGATTTCCCTGCGTTGGGGCGGCCCACCACGGCAAAGCGCGGCAATTCCGTTTCTTCCTGAGTGGGTTCCGGTCTTTCAGGGAACGCCTCAATCAGCGCGTCCAGCAATTCACCGGTTCCGCTTCCCGAGATACTCGCAAAAGTATAATAATCGCCGAGGCCGAGATTGTAAAATTCAATGGCGTCTTTCTCGCGCATGGCGTTGTCGACCTTATTGACGGCCAGCAATACCGGTTTGGTAACCTTACGCAGCAATTTTGCCACGGCATCGTCCATTGGCGTAATGCCTTCCTCGACATCTACCACAAAAATAATAACGTCTGCCTCATCGATGGCCAGCTCTACCTGCTTGCGGATTTCAGCTTCGAAAACGTCATCCGAACCTTTGATATAACCACCGGTATCGATTACCGAAAACTCTTTTCCATTCCATTCGCTCTTGCCGTAATTACGGTCGCGGGTCACTCCCGAAACCGAGTCGACTATCGCTTCCCTCCTTTTAATCAGACGGTTAAACAACGTCGATTTCCCTACATTTGGCCTTCCTACTATCGCAACAATATTGTTCATGCTCTTTTTGAAATATTTACTTCGTCCGTTCGGCTGCCTCACGGCGCCCCGGGCTGCAAAGGTAGTGTTTTTATTTTGGTATATGATGAAATGAAAAAAGCCTGCCGCTCGGAGCGATACAGGCTATTAAAACAGCTTTGTAATAAATGCCGTACGGCATTGGCAATTTTCAGTTATTTAATAGGCGGACCCGTAGGTTGCGGAGTCTGATCGTTTTTGGTGTAAGGATTGCCATCATGGTTCTCTGCATCGGTGCCGTCCTTGGTACGGGTGACAAGGATATCCGGATCTTCGTTATCTTTCTTCGTACCGGACTTCACGGTAGCCTTAACAGATTTGGATGAGGCTGTGGCGTTGGAAGCCCTGGTTTCCGAATTCGCTCCGTTGCCGGACGCATCCGCGCGATCCGTATTGTCGATGGTGGTCGTTTCTGTGATGGTGGTCGTCGTTGTGGTCGAATTGGTTTCAGTAACCGGTTTCTTATCATCCGATTTCTTATCATCCGACTTACACGAAACCATCGCGGCTGTTGCAAAAAAAGCAAGCAGTCCGTTTAATTTTGGCGTTTTCATACTATTGCATTTTAGGAATTTATATTTGTAAATTTCCAAAATGAAACAAAAAACGGGTTACGGAATTGTAGGAAAATGTTACTTTATTCTAAGCCTATTTTACGGCGATAAAATGACTCTTCAACGCTTTTGGATCGTTAACCTCGGCCAGGCTGCCCACCAAAATGAGCTCGTCTCCTTTTATTGAAATCACATAACCGTCTTCCGCGCCATTTGCTGTCATAGCGATTGTACGGGCCTCGGCATCGAGGCTCCAGTTTCCTTCAGCATCGCCAATAACATAAGTGTAAGCCGGGGAAAAAGTGATGAAAATGCCTTCCGCGGGCATCTTTACGGGAACAACCTCACCGTTGACGGTATCATGGCTGAACTTCCATTTACGGCATACGTTTTTAGTAATTTCCTTGTCGGTCCCCGCGATCTGGGAGAACCCCTGTGCAAAGCAAAGGAAGCAAAAAGCCAAAAGTATTTTTTTCATTGTCCTGGATTAAAAGTATTACTGATTGTATCCGAAAC
>CALRKC020000132.1:0-6681 GCA_943367895.1 Erythrobacter sanguineus
TCGCGATGGATAAAAGGACAATCCATTTGTTGTATTTTTGTTCAATTGCAGTAGTCTCCATTATTCCTCAAGTAAAATTTTAATATCCTCTTTAAGCTGCGCGACTCCTTCTGCGCTGAGCCCATCGTAATATACAATTGGATTACCGCTTTGGTCACGCCTTGAACGGATTTTACCGTTCTTATCAATTAGTGCAAACAGGCCTGAATGCTCAAAACCGCCGTTTGTATCGTTCGGCAGCGTACCGGCAAAAACATTGAAGCCTTTGTTGGCGAGATCGAAAATATAGTCTCGGTCACCCGTCAGCATATGCCAGTTTTCTGAGGTTACCCCAATAAAGTCGGCATGTTCTTTTAAAACTTTTGGCGTATCATTTTCAGGATTGATTGTAATAGACGCGATACCGAAATTTCTGACTCCGGCGAATTCATCCTGCAGCTTCAGCATATTCGCGTTCATCTTCGGGCAAATCGTCGGGCAGGTCGAGAAGAAAAACTCCAGCACATATACCTTCCCCCTGTAATCATTATTGGTAATGGTTTTGCCGTTTTGGTCTTTAAGGCTGAAATCCGGGGCCTTTCCTTTGGTATACAGCGAAGATATTTTGCTGTCTTTTTTTTCAACCACATTAAGCCGATCACCTTTGACGATATCGTCATTTTTAACACGCTCCACAATTTTCGGTACAACCAAAATTCCGAAGACCAGTATGATGAATGAAATTCCGATATAGGATTTATTCTTTGACATTTTCGGGTTTGTTTTTCAGATGCAAGTTATTTTTCTTGAGTGCGGCTTTGTATTCGTAAAGAATGATCTTAAAGTCATCGAGCATTTCGTTGTTCAGTTCCGAAGGGTGGAACATGCTGTAACCTTCCTTGTATTCTTTCGGATCTTTCCTGCCGCGTAGGTTTCTCTGTTTATCGATGATGTAAACGTTCTCCGTGCCATAATCCAGGTTCAGCTTCCCTTTTAATTTCAACGAATCAAAGTAATTGCTGATCTCGTTTTCTTTGGCAAAAACAAAAAACCATCTGGACGTATCGGTAATTTCTCCCATCGCTTTGAGGATCCGTTGTACATCCTGCTGCGTACCGTCAGGACAGATCATTACAAACTGCAGATCCTTGAATTTGTGATAACGCTCGTAAATCTTCTGGTTGAGATTAAAGATGTTACCACGATTCCTTAGGATATCCTTGCCGCCAAACCCGAGTACCGTGATTTTCGAATTGAGTGTCACGGGTTTGCCATCATTCGTTTTCCACGAGGTTGAAAAATCCGGCACTTGAGGCGTAACGGTAGGTAACTTTGAAAAACTGTTGATGCCCGAGGCAAAGAAAAGATAGGCAACAATCGGCAGGACAAACAGCACAAAAAGGACCAGGTTTTTCTTCATTGGGCGATAGAAATAAATATGTTGCAAAAATAAAAAAAGGTACGCAATGCGTACCCTTTTTTCTGAATTAATATGTTGTTAAAAATTCCATTTAATGGTTGAATTTTTAAAAACCTCGAATATATAATCTGCTTCGGTTAAAAGTATAAAAAGTAAATACAATACAAGGAAAATAACCGGAAGTACGACTGCCCAGCGAAGGCTTTTTTTCTCGCCTTCCATATGCATAAATGACCATACAATAAAATAAGCTTTTACAATTGTTAGGATATAAAAAACCCAGTTTAAAAGGTTCATGCCTAGTAAATGCCTACCATGAAGGATTTCAGGCTTATCAATTCCTAACCAAACCTCAAAAATTGTGATAACGGAAAGTATTCCGAAAACCTTCCAGATCATTTTAGTATTTGAAACATGCTCGTGTCCGTGTGCCATGATAATAACTTTTAAATTTTAAACCAGATAGAAAACTGTAAATACGAATACCCAAACCAAATCCACGAAGTGCCAGTATAAACCGACTTTCTCAATCATTTCGTAGCTTCTTCTTTTCTCATAAGTACCTAAAAGCACATTGAAGAAAATAATGATGTTAATGACAACCCCCGAAAATACGTGAAAACCGTGGAAACCAGTGATAAAGAAGAAGAAATCTGCAAACAGCTTGCTTCCATACTCGTTTCGCTTAAGGTTTGCACCTTCTACTACCAAGTGGGCATTTTCCATTCTCTTTAACGAGGCATCCCTTGTAAGGATTGCTTTGTGCTTATGCTCTGTAGTCTTCATTAAACTATGGTCAACAGTAGCGTCGGCCATCAATTCTTTATTGTCTGTGCGGTAATTCACCTCAGTCCTAACCCTTAATTCCGGATGTGCGATAAAAGCAGCTTGTACCTCGGTCACGGAAAACGTTGTTAGTGTCGGCTCATCCATAAACCATTTGGCTTTGCTTCTGGTCAACTGCTCCCTGTCTTCAGGCAATTGGACGACAAAATCCTCTAGCTTTACCCTTTCGCCCTTATCGTTTACGAATTGCAGCAAACTTCCGCCTTTGGTTTCAATTGCCCCATATTCGCCTTTGATGAAGTTTTTCCACTCCCAGGCCTGTGAACCCACGAATATCAAACCACCAATAATGGTAAGGAACATGTAGAAGGTAACTTTCTTTTTATTCAACTGGTGTCCGGCATCAACGGCAAGTACCATCGTAACCGAAGAAAAAATCAGGATAAAGGTCATCAATGCCACGTAGTACATTGGTGCGGAAACGCCGTGCATAAACGGGAAGTGTGTAAATACTTCATCAGGTGTAGGCCAGGTCTCGATAAATTTAAATCTTGAGAAACCGTATGCAGCAAGAAATCCTGAGAATGTTAAAGCATCTGATACGATAAAAAACCACATCATCAGTTTACCATAACTCGCTCCCATCGGCTCGTTGCCGCCGCCCCAGGTTTTTACTTCGTTGTTTGCAGTAGTAGCTGTCGCTTCCATAAAAGTTATCCGTTAAAAAGTTCCCAAATTTACGTTTTTTTCTTATTTAAAGAAATATAAAAATAAAAACAGATAAAGCCAAAGAAAATCAAGAAAGTGCCAAAACATCGCACCTAGCTCTAATCCAAGGGTTTGACCCGAATTGTATTTTTGTTTAAAATGATTATAAATTACAACCAAAAGCGAAATCAATCCTCCCGCAAGGTGCGCCAAATGCACAACCACGAAAACGTATAGGAAAGAAACCGTTATTTTACTTGAACTTCCGGAGGGGAAAAGCTTCCTTTCATACAACTCATGAAAGCCTTCGAACTGGAAATACACGAATAAACTTCCGAGCACTAAAGTAATCAAAAGAAACATGCCCGTCGCACTGCGATTGTCTTTTTGGATGGATTTTTTTGCGAGATGAAACGTCACGCTGCTTACCAAAATCAAGACGGTACTGATAAAAAAGGCTGTAGGCAGATCAAACGAAATCCAGTCTTCGCGCTTTTTACTCACGATATAACCGCTGGTCAGTCCCGCAAAAACCATAATCATGCTGATCATGGCAAACCAAAGCAGCATTTTCTTTGAACGTACTTGTTTCTCTCTTTCTTCTTCTGTATAGGTCATCTGCGTCATTATCGTAAAAATTTATCAACTATATATATCAATTGTAAAAGCGTGATGTATGCCACGCTGGCCAGCATCAACGATTTGGCGGCCTTCGCAGTCCGTTGCCTGTATAATCGGATCGCGTGTGAAAGCATCCACAATCCCAACACCAACACCAAAGCCGCTGCTACCATGGAAAGCGACAGCTTGGTCATCACAAAATAAGGCAGTACAAAAGGAATCAATGAAGCGCCAATCAGCCATGAGGTATAAAGGATTACCTGCAAAGCGGTGGTGTTGTCTCTTTTTCCGGAGGGCAACATAAAGAATCCCGCCTTTTCATAATCTTCATACAAAAACCATCCAATCGCCCAAAAGTGAGGGAACTGCCAGAAAAACTGTATCAGGAACAGCGTACCGGCTTCAATCCCAAAATCGCCGGTTGCAGCAACCCAACCCAGCATAAATGGAATCGCACCCGGAAAAGCACCTACAAAAACAGACAAAGAGGTCACGGTTTTCAAAGGCGTATAGATACTGGTATAAAGAAAAATCGAAACGGCACCGAACATGGCTGTCTTCGGATTGATGAGATACAAGAGTACCAATCCAATAATAGTCAGCAGGCTTGCGATAAAAAGCGCCATATTAGACGACATCCTGCCTGCTGGAACAGGCCTGTTTTTAGTGCGGTCCATCAATGCATCGAGGTCCTTTTCAATTACCTGATTGTAGGCATTGGAAGCACCAACCATACAGTATCCGCCAATCATCAGCATCAGCAAAACGCTCCAACTGAACGGATGAGCTTCATCAAAACCAAGCAGATATCCCGCAATCGAAGAAAACAAAACGCTTATCGCCAATCCTGCCTTGGTGATTTCCTTAAAATCAAGAAAAATGGATTTGACGGAAAAGGTATTTGCGGTCGCGTTCAAAACGGTTTTATTAGTGGCGCAAAGGTACTTTATAGAAAGTGATTGCGCAAAAAATACCGCTGTTTTGTTTTGGGTTTAAAGTTTAGCGCCGGCAATTGGTTTCAAAGATTGCTTTGCAACAACTTTATACTTTAGACCTTAAACAAATAACCGGCTAATAATCAAAATACCAATTGAACAAATCCGCCCTTACCCCTACCGAAAACCAGGTCGTGTTGTCCTTCACGGTTGTGGCATTCTCTGTTTCAGGATCAAAACTCCTGTAAATAAGGCTTGCAAACAACTTCAGGTTTGTTGCCGGGTTGACGAGATATCCTACCTGAAAATCGGCGATGATGATATTGGTCTTATTTCCTTGTCCGATTGAAACACCGGTATCAAACGGGCGGTCTTCATTGTAGTTTTTGTAAATATTTCCGCCATAGTTGAATGCATCTGTAGCAGAATCAAAATCGAATCCACGTATCCCATAGGTCAGTTTGGCATCAGCAAAATAACGTCCTTTATTGTACCGTGCAATCGCAATCAACTCCCGTGCGTTCCCACCCCACGGATGGCCCATACTTTGGTTGTTGTGTCCATAATTCGTGATTGGATCACTATGCGAGTATACATAGGGACGGATCGCGTTGTATTCAAACTGCAATAAAAGATTGTTAATTGAAAAAGCATTGTAATATTTTGCGCCCAATTGGATTCCGGATTTATTCAGCCAGCTTTTGTTTTGCTCTTTAACGGCTCCAAGTGAAAACTCGTCCAGAATGAACTGTCCGTAAAAATTGATGCTGTTGCTCCATTTGTATTTAGCCGTCAGGCCCAAAACTGCGTTGCCGCTTCTTGCGGAAGATGTAAACTCGACCGTACGGTAAAAAACAATCGGGTTGATGAAATTCATATCAAAACCACGTCCGTTACTATTTGTCCAAACCACGGACTCAAAGAAACCCAGATTCAACCTTTTATTGATATTCCAGCTCAGGTAATGATTGGCCATGAACTTAGTCGCATAGGTGCGGTCTTCGATGACCCCGGGACGCACATCCTTAAGCCATAAATAGGTATTCGTGTATTTTATTTTCCAGAATTTCGTGTTCACCTTAATGTAAGGATACGGACTTGCTGCATCGCCCAGCAACAAGGAACGGTAACCATCACCGATAAAGTTTCTGCCATAACCCAGTTGCAGGTCAATGAATTTCGATGGCGTATAAGTGATATTCGCATCCGCGGATGGAAAATCATACGCATCTGTCTTGAATCTTTTGGCAATGCCAACACCCGGAATAATTGCGGGATCACCTCCTGCCGGTTTTATAGATTCTGCATATTGATTAAAATAACCGGCAAAACGCCCCTGACTTTCGTAAATTGTGGAAGTAAAAACGAGGTTGTCGCCCAATCCGGCCTGCAATTGGACACCACGCGTATTTTGAAATGTAGAAACGGATTGCGCTCCCTTGCTTCGGCCCAGTCTCAGATCGATAATCGGATTTAACGTAAGCCAATAGCCTTCCCCCTGAAACTGCACAAAATTCTCGTCCCAGATTTTCCTGCCCCACCAGCCTTTTTTGCCTTTCAGGAGCTTATTGTTTGCAGCTTCAAGGTCGTAATACCTGGTTACCTCGGCATAAGTGAACGGTTTTGAACCAGTGTGATTATTGCTCCCTACTTTATTCAGTGCTGAATCAAACTGTGCATAATAACTATGAGTAAAAGGCACATACAAATGGCTTTTCAGCAAAGGATTGTCAAATTTCTGATAGGGAAGTGAGTCAATTTCCGTCAGCTCTTTTTCTTTAACGTCCTTCTTTTGTTGCGCGCCCGTTTGTTCAGCCTGAACGAGTGTTTCGTTCCTGAGCGGAATCGCAATCCTGTAGGTAAACTTGCTGTAGATTGGCGCTCCGTTATAGGTTGCTGGTTTGATTTTGGGTAAGATGGTAAAAATCCGCTTTGCTTCTTTAATTAGCTCCGGATAAATGGCGTCGACATATTGCACCTTAAAAGTACCGGCAGAGTCCACTTCGAACAATACATTTACGTTTCCCTTATATTTATTCTGAACCAGGTTATCCGGTACTTTAAAGTTGTTAAATACAAAATCCTGCAATTGGGCATAAAAGCAGCTTTCGAGCTCCTGCGGATTCCTGTTTTCACAATTCGGAAAAACAGGAAACTGCTCACTGCTTTTTTGTGCGTGGGCAGTGCACACAATCAAAAGAAAGAAAAAGGAGAGTAAAGTATGTTTCATTT
>CALRKC020000133.1:0-6650 GCA_943367895.1 Erythrobacter sanguineus
CCGCCATCATCAAGGCGGAGATATTCGACCTGACCGGAAAACTGGTCCTCCGGAAAGAATCGATCAACAATACGATTCCGGTCAATACACTTTCTTCGGGAACATACATTCTCAAAGTGCTTGACATCAACGGCCGCCAATACACGCAAAAATTTGTAAAATCATAATTAATAACAACCACTATTAAACAGAAAGCCGCTCCCTTGATTGGAAGCGGCTTTTTTATGATAAGAAATACCAAATTCTAAATCCGTAATTTAAACAATTAGGGCAACCCCTACGGGCCGGGCTGTCCGCTGCAATCTTTTTTGCAACCCTTACAGGGTATTGCAAAAAAGGATTTCCGCTTCCATCCCTGTTGCGCGATTCCCGTAACCCGACGCACACTTTCCAAAACCGATAGCCCTCAACACCTTTCAGCATCTCTGAAAACACATCGCGACTTCGGCAACGAACGAATGTAGGGTCAGTAATCCTTTTCCAGACTACTCAGATTTCTAAAAAACCCTGGAAAGATTGAATCCGAAAAAGACATCGCCCTTACCCCAGTCACCGGTTGTCTGTCCTAAGAAACCGGCTTCATGTATTTGCTGGGAACTGGTAAAATGCATCTGGAAAACATGTCCCCCGGTTTCAAGATCCACGCCAATCGACAACGGGTTTTTATAAATTGAATTCGAAGCACGGTTTAAATGCGCCGCATAATCCACATTAACAGACCATCGCTTACCGATTTTATACCTGCCTCCCATTCCGATCGCATACTGAGTATTGTCCTGATCATCGTTGTCAACAAAGTTTTCATGGAAAATCGTCGGCGCCAGTTCCAGCGATAACCTGTCGTTGAATTTCCTCGAAACCAAAAGCTGCTGAACATAAATCAAACGGTCTTCAAACTTCATTTCGGGATAGTTACTTTCCTTAAGCGTATTATTGATCGCAAGACTGCTGAAACCGGCAATCGCAAACGGGAAACCGTCGGTCATCTGGTTTTGCAAAGTGTATTTCAGGGAAAAATCATAAGCCATTTCGCTTCTTGCACCGCTGATGGTCAGCCATTCCGTGAATCCATAAAGGAATTTCAATTGGGTGACGGCGTTGTCCAGTCCATAAAACCCTTCAAAACCATCCTTGACAGATCCGAAACGGTGTGCCACAATAAAATAAAGATCGCCTTTGGCGGCCAGCTTTGTTGACTCAAGGTTGACAATCTTGAGCGCCTTAAAAGCCGATTCAACTTTTTCCTTGGTATTCACAGAATCCACCCCGGCGAGCAAATCTTCCTGTGCAAACGAAAAGGCAGGTAACAATAAAAGTGAGAGTAAAATTTTTTTCATAGTCTTTTTGATTTGTTGGAATTATATAGTGCAATAAATTTATTCGGAAATGGTGGCCTGATCCAGCTGGAATTCTTCCAGTAAATCATCATAGCCTACGAAACGCCCCTTCATTCTAAGTGTTTTCCCTACTTCAAAACCTGTGGCTGTAGAGTCTTTCAGCCTCGCCGATAGCTTTTCATCCAGCATAATAGCATGTGCATCTGAATCCACACCGGTGATTTTACCGTATACTTCAATAGTCTTATCGAGGTACTTTTTGTTTGAAATGCTGTCGTTTTCTGAAAATTCATTCTGAAGCTGCGCAACCGTCACTTTGTGAGCCGCATCTTCAGATGAAATGTCGCGATGGTCTTTGTACATATAAAAATAAACACCAGTGCCCGCGACGGTCAGAATTACAATAATGGCGAGGATAATTTTTTTCATGCTGATTTTTTTTTCTTACAAACTTAATTATTTTTTACTATCTCAATCTTAGATTAACTTTATTATTTACTTTTGAACAAAATACTATGGAAATGCATATCAAAAATCTTCTAAAATTAACAATCGGCGGAATGCTGCTTGTTGCCTGTACAAATGATAGCCCTGATGATCTGCTTGGCGAAGAGGTTACCGGAACTGTAACTTACATTGCCAACGTAAAACCCATTATCACAAACAACTGCCTGTCGTGCCACACTGCGCCACCGGTCAATGGTGCCCCCATGCCATTGACTACATACGAGGATGTGAAAAATGCGGTTTTAAACCGGGGCCTTATTGATCGGATTTCGAGACAAAATGGCGAAAACGGCTTGATGCCCCTTGGCGGCCCAAGAATGCCACAACACAATATTGACGTACTTAACCAGTGGGTTACTGACGGATTATTAGAACAATAAAAACAAAAATGATGAAAAAACTATTGATGATCGCACTGATGCTGGTTGCCGTGACGGTGGCCGCACAGGAAAAGATGATGACCAAAACAGGAAAGATTACTTTTGAGGCCTCCGTTCCGGCTTTTGAAGAAGTAAAGGCAAAGAACGAAGCGGTAACCTGTGTACTGAATCCAAAAACCGGAGAGATTGCCAGCCTTGCTTTGATGAAAGGGTTCCGTTTTAAAGTGGCCCTGATGGAAGAGCATTTCAACGAGAACTATGTGGAAAGCAGCAAGTACCCGAAATCAACGTTTAAAGGAAAAATTGCAAACTTTGATGCGGCTGCATTGACGGCGACAGCCAAAGAGTATACCATCAAGGGGAAACTGGAATTACACGGAAAAACTAAAGACATTACGATCACAGCCAAAATCCGCAAGACGGATGCAGGCATTGAAATCATTTCAAGTTTTTACGTGAATGCCGACGACTATGGTATCGCAATTCCGTCTGTGGTAAAAAGCAAAGTTTCGAACAAAGTTGCCGTAAAATGTGAGTTTACCGTTAAATAATTGCTCACAAAAAACAAAAAAAGCACCGCTGATGAGGTGCTTTTTTTGTTTTAATCGAGTTTCACCTTTGAAAATTTGTTCAGCCGGTCCAGATGCAGTATCGTTTTGGTGTTGGCTTCGTTTTCGGTATACATGATTTCAAACTTCGCTCCATATACGATTTCCTCAAACGTATAAGAAGTTTTCGCAACCACATTTGTGCTGAACATATCATCGAAGGTGCGGATATACACCAATAGTTCCCCCTCAACAGCTTTGAAATCCGCTTCTTTAAATCCGTAGAGCGGACTGTCTGCTGTAATCGGGTGCACCAAGGTCCAGCTTAACGTCAGCGCATTAATCCGATCCAGTTCCAGCGGAAGGGAATAAAATTTATTGGTCGGTTTTCCATTTTCCTCCACGCTCATTCCAAGAGTCACCTTGGCGACCGCCTCTGAAAAATCGGTATTTTTAAAAGGCGTAAGCCTCAGCATTAAGGCAGTTCCATCTCGATAAGGCGATATCAGGGCATTGTGCGAAAATCTGATATGAGCCACAGGCTTGCTGAAACGCCCGAAGAACAGTCCGGTTGCGATCGCAAAACTCAGCAATCCGACCAAAGCCTCCCCGGCGGCCAGCGAACTGGTAAGGAAACCATTTGGGCTGATGTGCCCGTAACCTACCGTCGTAAACGTTTGTGCGCTGAAGAAATATGCCTTGCCAAATTTTACGATTTCACTTCCCGTGGTCTCAATCCCGTCGAGGTATTCCACCCCGATCATATAATAAATACAGGCAAATACAAAATTCACCATAATATAAAATGAGAACAGTATCAGCATGAATTTCCACCTTGGCATACTGATCATGGTATGGTACCAGCTGGTTCGCGACAAAAAATTCATCCCGCGCTTGCTGATATTGGCCGTACCATCTTTGTTGATAAAACGTCCGCCATAGCTTCCGGGATTGGTACCGAAGCCGGTATTGGCGTCGGTTGTGGCTTTGGAATTTATTTTCTTGAGTAACGACATGGTATATTTTTGGTAAAGCTAAAAAAAATTACCCGACTATCGAACGCCCTTTTGATCGAGCCCCCGGTGACACGCGGCCCGCAGCTGGCGCTGTAAAAAAATCACTTAAATGTACCGCCAAAAGGTTTCATTTATTGTTTTTAAACCAAGCGGCAGCCTATTATGAGAAGCGATGTTTCTAAAGCGATGCCGTCCCGAAGCAAATTATCAATAGGATGGTGGCAACCCCAGGGAATCGCCAACCCGATGACCTTGAATTTTTTGAATAACAATTAAATCAATGGTGTACAGGCAACAGCAATGTAGTCTAAAAACAGCAAGAATATTATCGGTACCGGATTCTTAAACATTTCAACCTAAAAATCAAATGGCGTTGCAAAAGGTTTTTCACTTAAATTTGTACTTATAAACCTTAAAAATGTCCCGATTTATTCATTTTAAAGTCGCCTTTACGGCCGCAGCGATGGGTATTACAGCTTATCAGTTGATTCTTGGCCTGTTTGATATGGACTGGAATGTTGACAATGCCCTTTGGAAACTACTTGGCAAGAGTATCTTCATCGGGATCACCAGCGCGTTGATTCTGGGTTTAATAAATGCCTGTTTCAAGTTTTTCCCCACTAAAATTTTTAAAAACCCAACCAATGAAGCATAAATTCCTGATTTCTTTTTTCGCCCTATTGTTACTGTCCTGTTCGACAGAAAATGAAAAAGCCGACAATTCAGTTCTTGGTATCTGGAAGATTACAAAAGCCTTTCAGGGAAACCAGACTGCCACGGATGAAAGGGCGCTCGTTGGCTGTGAGCAGTTTTGGCGGTATGCTTTCGGAACGGATTATTTCTTTAATGAAGCTGCGCTTACCGCAGAAGTACCTTGCCAGCTCCTCGCTGAAAATACCTATCGGTGGAGTGAAACGGCAGTTAACGCTTATGAATGCCGACGCGTCAGTGATAATGAGCTTCGCTTTACCGCAATCATTTACAATGGCATAATGACGATGTATCGTCCGGACATCGACACCACGTTCTTGTTGAGGCACACGACAAATTAGGAATTTACTTACTGGCGACGGCAGCAAAAACTAAATACTATTCCTTACCTTTGTACCCTATAAAAATGCTGTTATGGAAACTGTTCTCGATACCGCACTCCCAACCGGCAAGCCTAAATGGCTTAAGGTAAAACTGCCAATCGGCCAGAAGTATACTGAACTTCGCGGCCTTGTCGACAAATATAAGCTCAATACGATTTGTACTTCCGGAAGCTGCCCGAATATGGGTGAATGCTGGGGAGAAGGTACTGCAACTTTTATGATTCTTGGAAATGTCTGTACACGTTCCTGCGGTTTTTGCGGGGTTAAAACCGGCAGACCGGAAACTGTAGATTGGGATGAACCTGAAAAAGTAGCACGGTCCATCAAGATCATGAAAATCAAACATGCTGTTGTTACAAGTGTTGACCGTGATGACCTTAAGGATGGCGGTTCCATCATTTGGATTGAGACCGTAAAAGCGATCCGACGGATGAATCCGGAAACCACTTTAGAAACTTTAATTCCTGATTTTCAGGGAATTGAAAGAAATATTGACCGTATTGTTGAAGCCAATCCCGAGGTGGTATCACACAATATGGAAACCGTACGCCGACTGACCCGTGAGGTACGCATCCAGGCAAAGTATGACCGCAGTCTTGCCGTTTTAAAATACCTGAAAGAAAAAGGCATCAACCGCACAAAGTCAGGCATTATGCTCGGGCTTGGCGAAACAGAGGAAGAAGTCATCCAGACAATGCGTGACCTTCGCGATGCTAATGTTGATATTGTTACGATTGGACAATACCTGCAGCCTTCCAAAAAACACCTTCCTGTCAAGGAATTTATAACGCCGGAGCAATTCAAGAAATACGAGGAAATCGGCAGGGAGATGGGCTTCAGGCATGTTGAGAGTGGCGCATTGGTACGTTCGAGCTACCACGCACAGAAACACATCCTTTAATTAGATACAGGGTACAGGGTTCAAGGCGCAGCCAAAATCCCTGAACCCTGAACCCTGAACCCTGAACCCTGAATCAATTGAAAACAAAAATCGCCATCAATGGCTTCGGTCGTATCGGACGAAACTTATTCCGACTCCTGATTGACCACCCTGAAATTGAAGTCGTCGCGATCAATGATATCGCGGACAACAAAACCATGTCACATCTGGTCAGGTACGACAGTATCCATGGTGTTTTGCCTTACGCCTGTAGTTTTGATGACAATTCAATCATAGTAAATGGCAAATCCTACCGTTTTTTCCATGAAAAAAGCATCGCTGATATTGACTGGGCCTCAGCTGAAGTCGATGTAGTCGTTGAATCAACCGGAAAATACAGGACTTTTGATGAACTCAATGCACACATCCTTTCGGGAGCGAAAAAAGTGATTTTGTCAGCCCCTTCGGAGGTCGACAACATTAAAACCGTCGTATTGGGTGTAAATGAACATATCCTTGATGGCTCGGAAACCATTATTTCCAATGCGAGCTGTACCACAAACAATGCCGCCCCGATGATCAAGGTAATCAGTGAACTTTGCGGGATTGAGCAGGCTTACATCACTACTGTACACTCCTACACTACTGATCAAAGTTTGCATGACCAGCCGCATAAAGATCTGCGCCGGGCTCGTGGTGCATCACAATCCATCGTACCCACTACAACGGGCGCTGCAAAAGCACTGACAAAAATTTTCCCGGAGTATGAAGGTAAAATAGGCGGTAGTGGTATTCGTGTACCCGTACCTGACGGCTCCCTGACAGATATCACCTGCTACGTCAAACGTGAAGTCAGCATTGAAGAAATCAACGACGCATTCTTAAAGG
>CALRKC020000134.1:0-6641 GCA_943367895.1 Erythrobacter sanguineus
ATCACAAACTCGGACGATTTCCGCAAAAGCGGCATATACAGTTCGAAAAAACCGATGGCGGCTTGTATTACGAGCAGCTTTTTGGTACGGAAGGTTTTCATGGACATTCTTCGCTGCTATACCACGTCCATCGCCCAACACAAGTTAAGGAAATCAATAAATCATATTCCGTAGAACCAAAAATCGCAATCGGCAAAAATATCAAATCGCTGCTTTTTAAAGGATTTGAATTAAAACCTGAAGCTGATTTCCTGGACAGCCGCAAAGCCATGCTCGTCAACCGCGACTGCATTATCGGACTGGCCGCCCCCCAACAGTCATTGACGGAATATTTCTATAAGAATGCTGATGCCGACGAGATGCTTTTCATCCATAAAGGAAAAGGGAAACTTCGTACCATGATGGGAAACATCCCTTTTAAATATGGCGATTACCTAATCATCCCGCGCGGCATGATTTATCAGATTGAATTTGAGACTTCTGAAAACAGATTGTTTTATGTAGAGTCATACGCCCCGTTCTATACGCCGAAGCGATACAAAAATGCCTCAGGCCAGCACCTCGAGCATTCCCCTTTCTGTGAGCGTGATTTTATACTTCCGACAGAGCTCGAAACACATGATGAAAAAGGTGATTTCCTGATTAAGATCAAAAAAGAAGGCATGATGCATGAAGTGGTTTATGCCACGCATCCGTTTGACGTAGTCGGCTGGGATGGCTATAATTTCCCTTACGGATTCAGCATCCACAATTTCGAGCCCATCACCGGACGCGTACACCAGCCGCCACCGGTACACCAGACTTTTGAAACGGCTACATTTGTGGTTTGCTCTTTCTGCCCAAGGCTCTATGATTACCATCCGAAATCCATTCCGGCGCCATACAACCACAGCAACATCGACAGCGATGAAGTATTGTATTACGTTGACGGCGATTTTATGAGCAGAAACAATATCGAACAAGGGCACATTACGTTGCATCCAAAGGGTATTCCACACGGGCCTGCACCAGGCGCTATGGAAAGAAGTATCGGAAAAACGGTTACGGAAGAACTGGCCGTAATGGTCGATACTTTCAGGCCTTTGATGGTAACTGAAGAAGCGATGAAATTGGACGATGGCCAATATTATAAATCGTGGGTTGAGTGATCCAATCAGAAAATGAGATAATCAGTCAATTAGAAAATTGACATTACAAGCCAATTAACAAATTTATCCGCCACACAATCATGACATTTAATGAAAAATATAAAGACAATATCTTACTGTTGAAATCTTTTGAATTCTCTTTGAATATAATGAATTATTCAGAAGACCTACAGGAGAAAAAGAAATTTGTCCTTGCAAGTCAGATATTAAAATCAGGAACGTCAATTGGTGCAAATGCCAAAGAAGCACAAAATGCCGAGAGTAAAAGGACTTTATCCATAAACTTAAGATTGCTCTTAAGGCAGCCGATGAAGCAGAATACTGGCTCTTTTTATGCGACGCACACCATTCTTACCCAAACTGCGGGAAGTTATTGCTTGATTTATCTGAGCTTATAAGGATTTTGAATAAAATCATATCAACTACAAAATTAAATTCTTAGACCGCTTCGGCATTATCTAATTGTCTAATTTTCAAATTATCTAATTAAAATGAAAGAAATAAAATCAGTCGAGTACGGACTCGAAAAAATATTTGAAGGCGCGCAGGATTTCCTGCCGCTGTTAGGAACAGACTATGTTGAACTTTATGTGGGCAATGCAAAGCAGGCGGCTCATTTTTACAAAACGGCTTTTGGGTATCAGTCGCTGGCGTATGCCGGATTGGAAACCGGTATTCGCGACCGGGCGTCGTATGTGCTGAAACAGGACAAAATCCGTTTGGTGCTTACCACGCCATTGAATGCCGATTCCCCCATTAATGAACATCTTAAAAAGCATGGAGACGGTGTCAAAGTGGCAGCGCTTTGGGTAGAAGATGCAACAAGCGCATTTGAGGAAACTACGAAGCGCGGCGCCCGGCCATTTATGGAGCCCACAGTCGAAGAAGATGAGTTTGGAACCGTTGTGCGTTCCGGTATTTATACTTATGGAGAGACCGTTCACATTTTCGTTGAAAGAAAAAACTATAACGGGGTATTCCTTCCGGGCTACAAAGCCTGGGAGTCCGATTACAACCCCGCTCCCACCGGCCTGAAATACATTGACCATATGGTTGGGAATGTAGGCTGGGGCGAAATGAATACCTGGGTAAAATGGTATGAGGATGTCATGGGATTTGTAAATTTCCTTTCGTTTGACGACAAGCAAATCAATACCGAATATTCAGCATTAATGAGTAAGGTAATGTCCAATGGCAACGGAAGGATTAAGTTCCCGATCAATGAACCGGCGGAAGGAAAGAAAAAATCCCAGATTGAGGAATATCTTGATTTTTATGGTGGGCCGGGCATACAGCACATCGCTATCGCTACCGACGACATCATCAAAACCGTCACCGAGTTAAGGGCCCGTGGCGTCGAATTCCTTTCCGCACCACCACATGCATACTATGAAGCCGTTCCGGAGCGATTGGGCGAGCACATGAAAATGATGAAGGAGGACCTCAATACTATTGAAAAATTAGCAATTATGGTTGATGCCGACGAGGAAGGCTACCTGTTGCAGATATTTACCAAGCCGGTTCAGGACCGTCCGACGCTGTTTTTTGAAATCATTCAAAGAATGGGTGCAAAAGGCTTTGGTGCAGGAAATTTTAAAGCCCTTTTCGAATCAATTGAAAGAGAGCAGGCAAAGAGAGGAACTTTGTAAATTGTTAAAATATCTACCAAATCTGTAAACGAAAACGTTCTTGCAAATCATTTTCTGAGAATTATGTGTTAAAGTCGATTTTTTGATTGGAATAATTAAATTACTGCTTAACTTTGCACTCGCAAAAACAAAGGGGTGGTTCCCGGAGTTTTTATGTAAATTTTTCATAATTTATAGTTTTGGTTGGTTAATAGCATAAAAACTCAGTCATTAATTTGACTGGGTTTTTTTGTTTTGGTACTTTTGGTATAGTTTTTGCTTATCAGATAAGTAAAAAATTTAAAACGCTATGAAAAAATTAATGACTGTTTTTTTGTTTGTAGTACTTACGAGTTTTACAACACAGAAAGAAAGAGCTTATGACGTTGGGGAATATTTTAAGCTGCGTATACACTATGGGTTTGTAACTGCCGGATATGCCACTCTTGAAGTAAAGGAGGCGACAAGGAATAATAAGAAAATATTCCACGCCGTTGGCAAAGGATACACCACAGGAATGTCAAAATTGTTTTTTAAGGTCAATGACACCTATGAAAGCTATTTCGACAAGGAAACAGGAAAGCCATACCAGTTTGTAAGAAAGATTGACGAAGGCGGATATACGAAAAACCAGGAAGGCTTTTTCAGCCAGTCCGAAGACGAGGTAACCGTTAAGGACTATAAGAAAAAAACGGAAAAAACCTTTAAGGTGCCCGATCAAGTACAGGACATCATGTCGACTTTTTATTATTTGAGAAACCATCCTAACGTAGACAAGCTTAGCGTAGGCGAATCCATTTCAATTGATATGTTTTTTGACGATGAAACGACAAAGTTTAAGTTAAAATTCATGGGCAGGGAAGATATAAAAACTAAATTTGGAACCATTGCAACAATGATTTTCAGGCCTTATGTTCAGGCTGGCCGTGTTTTCAAGGAGCAGGAAAGTTTAACAATCTGGATTTCAGATGACGATAATAAAATGCCGATTCGCCTCAAGGCATCGCTCGCAGTGGGGTCTATAAAAGCGGATCTGGACGCATTTAAGGGATTGAAATATCCTTTTACAGTAAAAGTAAAACCATAGATGAACACGACACACACCGACGAACTTTTAAATAAAATTGACGAAAAATTTCAGGCCTTAAACCAAAAAACCGAAACCCATCTGGAAGGTTTACTTTGGGCCAAGCCAATTACATACTGGGATTACATCCAAACAGATGCGCTGTTGAACCTGCAGACGCAGCGCACAACGCTTCCGGATGAAATGGTGTTCATCATGTATCATCAGGTCAATGAATTGCTGTTCAAGATGATCCTATGGGAAATTGATCAGATTTCTGACTGTGAAGAGCCTGAAACAGATTTCTTTACTGAAAGGCTTATGCGCGTAAGCCGCTATTTTAATATGCTTACTACGTCGTTTGATATTATGGGTGATGGTATGGAAGTAGAGCAGTACATGAAATTCCGCAACACGCTTACCCCGGCAAGCGGATTCCAAAGTGCCCAATACCGCATCATCGAGTTTGCCTCGACGGATCTTATCAACCTTATTGATTACCGCTTCCGTGCAACGATTGACCGCAACACCCCTTTCGAACATGCTTTCGAGCATTTGTATTGGCAGGCTGCCGGCAAAGATTACCACACCGGCAAAAAATCGTTCCTCATCGAAGAATTTGAAAGAAAGTACAAAGCAGATTTTCTGCGTAAGATGGAGCATTACAATAAAACCAATATCTGGCAGAAATTCAGGCAACTGCCGGCTGAAGACCAAAGCAATCCAAACCTGATAGCGGCAATGAGACATTTTGATCATACCGTGAACATTACCTGGGTGATGGGACACCTCAATGCCGCGAAGAAATATATAGACAGCGGCCGCGGTAATGGCGAGGCTACCGGAGGCAGCGACTGGAAGAAATACATGCATCCGAAATACCAAAGACGGATATTTTTCCCCGAACTTTGGTCTGCGGAAGAACTTGCCTCATGGGGTGAAGAAAACTAGTTTAACCCCGAATTGAGCCGATTTTGAAAAACGTCCCCTTTATTATCATCGCCTTACTTTGCCTGATTTCATGCGGGAATCCGGAAAAGGAAAAACCTTCCGCCGTTATAAAAAAAGCCGAGCCGGTAATTATTGAATTCGGATTCAAATTCAATGATTTTGATGTGGTTCATGATACCGTAGTCAGCGGAGATACTTTCGGCAGCCTGTTGGAAAAGCAAAATCTAGGCACTCTTAAGGTCCACGAAATCGTAGAGAAGGTAAAAGATTCATTTGATGTCCGGAAAATTCGCGCCGGAAAGCCATACACATTATTGCGCTCAAAAGACAAATCCAAAAAACTCGAGGTATTTGTATACCAACCAGATCGTACTTCTTACTATGTTGTTGATCTTCGGGATTCTGTAATCACCTATAAAAAGACCAAGCCGGTATCACTCAAACGGAGAACTATAGCCTGTGCCCTCGACGGCTCCTTATCTGAAACACTGGAGCGCCAAAAGGTCCACGCTTCACTGGCAACCGATATCTCCAAGATTTACGCCTGGTCCATCGATTTCTTCAAGTTGCAAAAAGGCGACCGCTTTGCCATTACGTTTACCGAAAGATACATCAACGACACCATTTATGATGGTGTGGAAAATCTTGAAGCATCATTTTTTGAGTACAAAGGCAAGATCATTTACGCTTTCCCTTTCAAACAGGACACTACTTCCACAAAAGTGGACTACTATGACGAAGAAGGGAAAGTATTGAAAAACATGTTCCTGAAAGCCCCGCTAAAATTCGTCAACATCACTTCGCGTTATGCCAAAAACCGTTTCCATCCGGTGCAGCACGTCTGGAAAGCCCATAAAGGCACCGATTATGCGGCCCCAACGGGCACGCCGATTATGACAACTGCTTCAGGTGTGGTTGTAAATACCGGTTATACCGCAGGAAACGGAAACTTTGTCAAAGTGAAGCACAACCGTACTTATGAGACCCAATACCTGCATATGTCCAAAATCCTTGTCAGGCGAGGACAGCATGTGAGCCAGGGCGATATTATAGGTAAGGTTGGAAGTACGGGACTTGCAACGGGACCCCATGTTTGTTATCGCTTTTGGGTAAATGGTGCACAGGTAGACGCACTGAAACTGAAGTTACCCAACTCAGAACCTATGGCCGCAAAGTACAAGCCAAGGTTTATGAAAGAAATGGAGCCTTTAAAAAGAGAATTGGACAGCGTCGCAAAACTAAAACTGAAGATGTAATCAGTTCTTGATTTCTGCAGTGGCAGCAGTACACGGCCTGTCGGTATCGGGGCATTCTCCATCGCAAATCCACTTGCCGTCGGACACCGCCGGATTACAAGCTCTTGCACAACCCGAGCAGGTTGCTATTCCCCAAGGCTCTTCGCCATTTTTAAAAAACGAAAGATAGCCATTCTTGACTTCCAATGCACGCGCCACTTTGACACTGCGGTCTCGGTTCGAAGCCAAAAGCATATAAAAAGCTTTCCCGTTAACCTTATCGAGCCCGGACTGGATTTCAAAATTAACGAGTGTTGCCGGAATCTTCTGCTCCAGCAGTAATTGCTCCCATTTCAGCTTAATCGGATCAAGGTTTGCGGTAATCCTGTATTGTGCGTTTCTTACAATACCAATTTGCTGTGCATGGGCCAGATTCAAAAGCCCAAACAACATTGTTGTGAAAAATATCTTTTTCATTTTCAATTTTTGCGTAAAGGTAAAACCCTATTATTTTAAAAAAATGTTAAGCGCAAAATAATGTCTTTAAAATGGCACTACAAGGCTTTCGTTTCATAACTTATTCATAAACTTATGAACTAAAATTGTAGATTTG
>CALRKC020000135.1:0-6566 GCA_943367895.1 Erythrobacter sanguineus
AAATTGAATGCGTACCACCTGTACAATGGGAAGCGATTCAATATGAAATTTGGCACCGCTTTCATCAATTGAAATATCTATCAGTGAAAGCACTTCCTTAATGAATTTATTCAGGTCGGTACGTTCCGTCTTAAAAGCGTCCGAGTCCATGCTTGAGTAGCTTAATAAGGCATCAATAAGGAGCTGCATCCTGACGGCGGTACTGTTGATATTGGTACAATGTGAAATCGTGTTGTCGGAAAAATGCTGCTCTTCTTCCAGGATACGGCTGACAAACATCCTTATTTTGCGAAGCGGTTCCTGCAGGTCATGTGATGCAATGTAGGTAAAAGACGACAACTCCTTGTTCTTGTTGAAAAGTAGGGTGTTCATGCGCTCCAGTTGCAATGCGGCCGATTTTTCAGCAGTAATATTCTTCGACGTAATGGTAACCGAATCGTTGACGCGTTCCATCGCCGCGGTCAGCCAAAGCGCTTCGCCGCCGTCATTCACCGAAATTTCGTACGTATTGGGCGCTCCCGTAATGAGGCAGTTCTTTATCTTTTCAAAAATTCCGTTCTCAAAAACACCCGGATACACTTCGGCAAACGTTTTTCCCACCACATCCTGCACCGAAAGTCCAAAATTCCCCGGAACTTCCTGATTGGTATACACAATCCGGAAATCCACAACCTCGCCGGCATCGTTCCGTATGGGTTCATAACTCGCAATGCCATAATAAGTTGATCCTAAAACCGAATTCAGGAACGAACGCGACTGCTCCAGCTCGGCCGTGCGGCGTTTGACAAGTTCCTCCAGTTCGGACTCGATGCCATCCTGAAGCGATTGCGCGGTTTTCCTGGCGGTAACGTCTTCGATAACCAGAAAAACCAGCATGGATCCATGTTCCGTACCTGCCTGGCCTGCATTCAGTATCAGATTACGGAAACCATTCTTATGGAAATCAATCCCGACCTCATAATCCGCAACCTGCTTTTCGTTGGGAAGCCGTTCATTAAAAAGATGGTGAATCGCAGGATTATCCCACGCATGCCCATCAATCTCATACAATGATTTTCCTTCAATATGTTTGGAGTCTTGTCCAAAAATGCGGCAGAAAACAGGATTTGATTTCAATATGGTTAGCTGACTGTCGAGAATTAAAATTGAGTCACGGCTGGTAGCCAAAAGGATTTCAGTATTTGCGTCGGTAAACATGATCTGGGTTTCAGTTTCCTATAAATTTAAACAAATTATCATATTTTCTATACACCGTTGCTTACTTTTGTATGACACACGATTTTTATGACCAATCCACTGCGGTTCCATTTTAGCTATTTTTTTGGTTTCCTTTTGTTGTTCGCAGTCGAATGCCTCATTGCGATGTATGTCCATGATAAAATTGTACGCCCGTATGTGGGGGACCTGCTTGTCGTCATCCTGATCTACTGTTTTGTCAAATCTTTTTTGGACATTCCCTCGCGTAAAGCGGCCGTTGGGGTGTTGCTTTTTGCGTATGCTATCGAGTTTGCACAATACCTTCAGCTGGTGCACTGGCTTGGACTGAAAGAATCAAGGCTGGCGAACCTTGTTTTGGGCAACTCTTTTGAATGGATTGATATGGTTGCTTATACCATTGGGGTAGTTCTAATCCTGATCACTGAAAAGAACATCGGACAAAACACCGGAAAATAAGAGAAACTGTTGGTGGCTTTTGCGCTTTGCGTTCCTATTCAGATTGCTTGTCAGACAGCGCCCCGACGCTTTTTGTTTGCTTCAGCTGCGCCAAAGAATTTTATTATACAGTAAAAATCAAGCGTGCTCCGCCTTTCAGTCATGGATTTTATTTGCGTTAACTTTACATTAAAACATAAAAGCAGCATTTATGAAAATACTTTTTGCGATTGGAATTGGAAGTTTTATCGGCGGAATTTCGAGATACCTGCTCTCCGGTGCAGTGCAATCAAAAACTGCCGGTTTATTCCCCTGGGGAACACTTGCCGTAAATATTACAGGTTGTCTGTTGATTGGCGTCGTCTATGGTTTTGCAGATAAAGGGCAAATGACCAATGATTGGCGGCTGTTCCTTGCAACCGGCGTATTGGGTGGATTTACGACGTTTTCGGCTTTCTCCTATGAAACTGCTGAATTAATGCGAAACGGGAATAATCTGACGGCATTATCTTATGTAGCGTTAAGCATTTTTGCAGGCGTTTTGGCAACATTTATTGGGTTTTTGGCCGTGACGAAATATGCCGGGAGCTGATTTCCATTGCAGTAAATATTATAACATTTTCCGCTGCTGTTATAAGATTTCCATGTTTACTAAAAAGATATTTGATTTTCAGCAGTCTTTATACCCATATTGCATATGAGGGCAGTTTGCGATAAAAATTGAGAAAAAATAATACCTATATTTGCCCCATGACAAGACAAAAAATTTTAGTAGTTGATGATGACAAAGACGATCAATCCTTTTTATTGGAAGCAATAAATGAGTTGTACCCTTCTTTTGAGTGTGATCTTGCCGATAACGGCCGTGAAGCATTGGAGTATATCGATAAAAATCCGCCACCGCCAGATTACATTTTTCTTGACCTGAATATGCCGTTGCTCAATGGTTACGAGTTTCTCAGGGAATACAGGAAACAACCGGAAAGCGACAAAAGCACGATTATTGTTTACAGTACCTCATCGCATCCGCAGGACAGGATAGCGACAAAAGACCTGGGCGCTACAGATTACATAACAAAACTCAGTGATTTCAGGAAGCTCAAGCAAACACTCCAGGAAGTTTTCGGAAATTATGGCGGCTTTAGCCCATTAACCGTATAAATACCGTATTGCGATAAAAAAATACGCCGTCATTATTGATGGCGTATTTTTTTTGTTCCATTCGTTTTACAAATCCGTTTGATCAACAGGCAAGCCCATGCCTAATTTGGTTTCGATTCATGCTGTACCTGAGGCTTAATTTCCTTAGGCTGCCTGACGGAATCAGAGACAGGTCGCTCCGCAGTAGTCTGCTTTTGTGTCCGCCCTTTGTCTTTTGCCCTTTTCTCAGCCTGGAAGTCGGCATCACTTTTCTTCTTTGCGGCGTCAACACGGGCTGCTTTTTCGAGTTCACGTTTGCTTTCCCTTGGTGGCTGTTGCTGCAACTCATCCTGATTTACCTGTCCGCTTTGTTGTGCGGCCATTGGCAGGGCCATAAAAAAAGCCACTGCTATAATCGCGTTCCTGATATTTTTTACTGTCAGTTTCATAATATAAATTAGTTTTATGATACAAAGTAAAAACATACATAGCACAACGGTTTATACTATAAACTGAAAAGGTTATATCCTTTAAGTCTATAATTATTTAACTACGAACCAATTGCTGTCGTAATCGGCTTAACGGCAGCAGATCGCTAAAAAACCGTGCGGGAAAGTGATTGCTGAAGGCGTGGCGGCAAAATCCCCCCGAACGTTTGCTTATGCAGGTGACTCTAATGGATTCCTGATTGAGATTTCTAAACGATGGGCTGATCATTCAATTATCCAAAGCAGCACGGGCTTTTTGGCCTTTTGCAATTTTCCATCTAGTGCTTTCATGAATTCATCTGAAACAGCCGGACATCCCCAACTGAGCGGACTGAATTTCGGATACACTTCTTCATCGGAAACCGCATTCCAGGAGTGCAGTACAATCACACGTTGCTCCGCATTATTATTGGTCTTTTCCAAACCATGCAGCCAATACTTCACCTTGATCCCCCAGCTGCTATAGTCCCTTTTTCCTATTTTATACTTTCCTTTCGCACTGCAATGACTGTCATTTTTATTGCTGAATCTTGCTTTTTCCCATTTGTCAGGATTGTCTCCATTGACATCACAGCTTCCGTGCGTAACAAGCTTTTTACTGGTGATTTTCTTTTGCCCGAAATCATAAACAAAAAAACGGTTCTTTCCGGAATGGATGCTTAAGTCAATCAGAAAAAAATATTCCTCATTGAAATTGTTCGCTTTACAATACGTCAGTGCTTCGGTTTCATATGGGGTATAATCCCTTGGAGGTTTCGGGGCTTCTGAATTATTGCAGCAAATAAAGGCCAGCAGTCCGAGCAACAGGAAGTTTTTCATTGTCATTGGTTTTGGTAAGGTTGATAACAATATTTTAGAAAAAATATTTTAGCCGCCTTGGATCTTTTATCGTGAATAACTAATGATTTTATCTCAATTACTCATTGGTAATTGTCAGTTATTAATTATCATCTATCTTTGTCGGCTTTTAAAAAATCAAATATGACTAACAACAGGATGTTGAAAGGCGTTTTTTTCGTCGGATTGGGTGCTACGAGTTATGGTATGCTGGCCACATTCGTGAAAATGGCGTACTCTGACACCGGTCTCTCGGGCGGTCATTTTACGCCTGCGGAAGTAATTACTTCCCAATTCATTTTGGGTATTGCTGCCATACTGCTGATCAACGCTTTCCAAAAAAATAAAAACGGGGCTGATGCAAAAAAGGCTTCTGCAAAAAACATCCGGGACCTGATGATTGCCGGGACCTCCACGGGACTGACGAGCATTTTTTACTACCTCGCCGTAAAGTATATTCCGGTATCCATTGGCATTGTGCTGCTGATGCAGACGGTATGGATGGGCGTCCTTTTGGAAATGTTTCTGGAGAAGAAACTGCCGTCAAGAATAAAAGTGCTGGCTGTTTTTATTGTGCTTGTCGGGACCGTTCTGGCTACAAACCTGATACAAACAGATACCCTGCCTGACTGGCGCGGGATTGTTCTGGGGTTGCTTGCTGCGGCTTCGTTTACGACTACTATGTTTACGGCAAACCGCGTGGCTGTTGGCATTTCATCTGCGCAACGAAGCCTGTATATGCTGTTGGGCGGTGCCGTCTTGGTGTTTATTTTTGCTTTGGCAACACAACACACAGCGTTTAATTTCGACATCTTTTACAAATGGGGCATCCTGCTGGCGCTTTTCGGTACAGTAATTCCACCGATGCTGATGAACGCCGGGTTTCCATTAACCGGCATCGGTTTGGGAAGCATTGTTTCTTCGCTGGAATTGCCGGTTTCGGTAACCATGGCTTATTTCATTTTACGGGAACAGGTGGTCTTGGTTCAGTGGATTGGCATCCTGATGATTATTGCTGCGATTGTGGTCATGAACATTAAATCTAGGGAACAAGAACAATAATTTTGTATTTTTAGGCAAACAATCTTTATGGCTTTACCATGGCACCTTTACGTGATGGCTTCAATATACCTGCTTGCGGGATTGAATCATTTCAGGAAACCCCGATTGTACCTGAAAATCATTCCGCAATACCTGCCGTATCACACTGCAATCAATTATGGCAGCGGTGCTGCAGAAATCATAATTGCCATATGCCTTTGTATACCGGCCCTCTCCGCTGCCGCAGCCTGGTGCCTGATTGCGTTGCTCATTGTCATTTTTCCCGCGAATATCTATATGTATACTGATGAAAAAGCGTCGCTGCGAATGCCGAGATGGCTGCTGCTGCTTCGCCTTCCACTGCAGGTAGTACTGGTAATATGGGCTTATATTTATACCGATGGGCTCCCTTTTTGAAAACAACAGCGACCCGATAATCTTCGATGTGCCTGATGCGGAAATTATTTATTATCCGCAGGTGTTTTCTGCTGATAAATCAAATGAACTGCTACAGTTACTCCAAAAGGATATCTTATGGCAACAGGATGACATTACGCTTTTCGGAAAAACACATGCACAGCCCAGGCTCACGGCTTTATATGGAAACGAGGGCAAGCCCTACTCCTATTCCGGCATTGTCATGAAGCCAAATCCCTGGAACGCTTTACTAACGTTTATTAAGGAAGAAGTGGAACAAATTTGCGATACCCATTTTACAACGGTTTTACTGAACCAATATCGCACAGGTAAAGACAGTAATGGCTGGCATGCTGATGACGAAAAAGAACTCGGCCGCAATCCCGTAATTGCTTCAGTGAGCTTCGGAGCAGCGCGCTTCTTCCATTTAAAACACAACACCAATCCAGATCAAAGACTTAAGATTTTGCTGGAACACGGGAGTCTGTTATTGATGAAAGGCAGTACCCAGCATTTCTGGAAACACCAGATCCCGAAGACCGCGAAGCCTGTTGGCACACGTATAAACCTTACGTTCAGGTCGATAAAATAAGTCCAGATTTCAATACTTCACAAAAATTTACTGCCGCACATTTGCTTCAGTCCGAACCGAAGAGCTGTGTGTGGCGGGCGTCACCTCGAGTGATATCATGAACTTTACAGGGAAAGTGGTATCGAGAAGTTACTTCCTTTATTGATTTCCTTTTATTCTTAAAAAAAACTACATTTGAGAAAACCATTTCACCATGGATACGATAATTGACTATTTTTCCCATATCCCTTCCCTGCATCGCGGACTCATACTTGCTGGTGGCATTGCCTTTTTCTGGCTGCTCGAGAGCCTCAAACCTATGGTGGGCTTTGACTATAAGAAATGGCATCATGCCGGCATCAATATCTTCTTTACCGTCACCACAATCATTGTCAATTTTGTATTGGCGTTTGTCTTGC
>CALRKC020000136.1:0-6565 GCA_943367895.1 Erythrobacter sanguineus
CAAATATTAGCTACAGTTAAAAATATTTGTATCTTTGCGCCCTTAATTAACCGGGGTCGTGTACCCCACAATTTAATCACTAGATTATGTCTGTAAAAATTAGATTACAAAGACACGGAAAAAAAGGGAAGCCTTTTTACTGGGTAGTAGCCGCTGACGCGCGCTCAAAAAGAGACGGTAAATACCTTGAAAAAATCGGTACTTACAATCCAAACACCAATCCTGCAACTATCGAACTGAATCTTGACAGCGCCGTACAATGGCTGCACAACGGAGCTCAGCCAACTGATACTGCAAGAGCAATCCTTTCTTACAAAGGCGCTTTATTGAAGCACCACCTTGACGGAGGTGTTCGCAAAGGGGCACTTACACAAGAGCAGGCTGATGCGAAATTAGCACAGTGGATGGATGAAAAAGCAGGTAAGGTTGATGCTAAAAAAGACAACTTGTCTAAAGCACAGGCTGATGCCAAAGCAAAAGCTTTCAAAGCAGAGCAGGAAGTAAACGCCAAGCGTATCGCTGCTGCTGCACAGGCTGAAGCTGATTTGATTGCTGCTGAAGAAGCTGCCAACGCACCGGAAGTGGAAGAAGCACCGGAAGTGGAAGCTGCGGCTGAAGAAGTAACGGAAGCTCCTGCTGAAGAGGCTCCTGCTGCTGAAGAAAACAACGAAGAAGCCCAAGCTTAATTTCACCCGCGCTCATGCGTAAAGAAGATTGTTTCTATTTAGGTAAGATCGCAAAAAAATTCAGTTTTAAAGGGGAAGTATTAGCGTATCTCGATACCGACGAACCCGGCTTATACGAAAATCTGGAATCAGTGTTTGTTGAAATAGACAAACATCTGGTTCCTTTTTTTATTGAAAATAGTTCCATACACAAAAATGACTTCCTGCGCATCCGTTTTGAAGACGTAAAAACCGAAGAGGAAGCCGACGAACTGCTGAACTGCGGCATTTATCTCCCTTTAAGAATGTTGCCAAAACTCAGCGGCAACAAATTTTATTACCACGAAGTTATCGGATTTGACATTGAAGACAAACGTCTCGGTGTTTTCGGAAAAATTGTTGCCATTAACGACAGTAGTGCCCAACCTTTATTCGAAGTTCTTAACGGCGAAACTGAAATCCTTGTTCCGATGATTGACCAGTTTCTGGTTAAGGTAGACAGGGCGAATAAAAAAATCATAATGGATTTACCGGAGGGACTGGTCGAAATGTATCTTTAAAAACTTCAAATTAAAAATTCCAAATACCCATCTATGCCAGACAATAAACCACACGCCAAACAAAACTCAAATGGAAAAAATTTACAATTTAGAAGAGCGGACTTTAGTCTTCGCAAAAAACTGCCGTATTTATATTAAAAGATTACCTAAAACAATTTCAAACATTGAAGATTGCAAGCAACTTGTAAGATCATCCGGTTCAATTGGCGCAAATTATATTGAAGCGAACGAAAAACTTGGGTCAAAGGACTTTATCTTTAGATTGAAAATTTCCAGAAAAGAAGCAAAAGAAACCCTATTTTGGTTACGGATACTTCATGATTTGAATCCTGAGTATCACGATTATTCAAAACCCTTGATTTTAGAAACTGAGGAACTTCGAAAAATTCTATCATCAATAATCAACAAGTTATGATTTTGTCCGAATTTGGAATTTGGAATTTCAAAATTGAATTTTATGCATTTTAATTTCAAGCAATTTTCTATCCAGCAAGACAAAACCGCCATGAAAGTCGGCACCGACGGCGTATTGCTTGGCGCATGGGCTCCGATAGACAATGACCCTTTTTCAATATTGGATATTGGTGCAGGAACCGGCCTGATCGCCCTGATGCTTGCGCAACGCACCGACGCAGAGCAGATCGAAGCGCTTGAAATAGATAGCGACGCTTTCGAGCAATGTGTCGAAAATTTTGAAAACTCACCATGGAATGACCGATTGTTTTGTTTCCATGCCTCGCTTGACGATTTCATGGAAGAAATCGAAGACGAGGAATATGACCTCATTGTTTCCAATCCGCCGTTTTACAGCGAGAAGGTCTCATCGGGAAATGACGCACGCGATCAGGCAAGACAGAACGGTTCGCTCCCTTTTGCAGATTTGGTTGAAGCTGCGGCACTATTGCTTTCCGATGAAGGGATTTTTTCGGTAATCATACCTTATAAGGAGGAAATGAATTTCGTGGCTTTGGCCGGCGAACATGGTTTGTTCCCCATAAAAATCACACGCGTTAAAGGCACACCGGATGCTGAAATCAAACGCAGTTTAATGGCTTTTTCGAGAACTGAATTTCCGGATTTCCCGATTGACGAACTCGTTATCGAAACTTCGAGACACCAATATACTCCGGATTACGTTGCGCTGACTCAGGACTTTTACGTAAAAATGTAACCAGTACTGCAACAGGGATGGAAGCGGCATCCTTTTCCTGACGCAGGAAGGAAAAGATATAGCGGACAGCCCGGCCCGGAGGGGTTGCCAAAAAAAAGACGATAAGATCACAAGATTCGTTCTGTATTTCTGACTTTCATACTTTCTAACTTTCCCACTTAAATATCAATCGTTTTCGTTGATTACTTAATCCCATTTCCTTACTTTTGCACCGACTAAAAATGCAAAAAAATGAGACCAGACCTTTTTCAGGCGCCTGATTATTACAATCTTGACGAATTACTTACGGACGAACATAAACTGGTGCGCGACGCCGCCCGCGAATGGGTAAAACGCGAAGTGTCACCAATCATCGAAGATTACGCCCAAAAAGCCGAGTTTCCGAATCAAATTATTAAAGGCCTTGCCGATATTGGTGCGTTTGGACCTTATATTCCCGAGGAATATGGCGGTGCAGGCCTTGACCAGATTTCCTACGGATTAATCATGCAGGAAATTGAAAGAGGTGATTCGGGTGTACGCTCGACAGCTTCTGTGCAATCTTCGCTGGTGATGTACCCCATCTGGAAATACGGAAATGAAGAACAACGCAAAAAATATTTACCAAAATTAGCTTCCGGGGAATTCATGGGCTGTTTCGGGCTTACGGAACCTGACCACGGCTCGAATCCCGGGGGCATGATTACCAATTTTAAGGATATGGGCGACCACTATCTTCTGAATGGTGCCAAGATGTGGATTTCCAACGCCCCGTTTGCGGATATTGCCGTTGTCTGGGCAAAAGACGAAACCGGGCGCATCCATGGACTGATCGTAGAACGCGGTATGGAAGGATTTTCAACTCCTGAAACGCACAATAAATGGTCACTTCGCGCCTCGGCTACAGGCGAACTGATTTTTGATAATGTAAAAGTCCCGAAAGAAAATCTGCTCCCCAATAAGTCAGGTTTGGGCGCACCGCTGGGCTGCCTGGACTCTGCCCGTTATGGTATTGCGTGGGGCGCTATCGGTGCGGCGATGGATTGTTATGATACGGCTTTGCGTTATGCAAAGGAACGCATCCAATTTGACAAACCGATTGCGGGAACCCAGTTGCAGCAGAAAAAACTGGCTGAAATGATTACGGAAATCACCAAAGCGCAACTGCTTACATGGCGACTTGGTGTCCTGAGAAACGAAGGCCGCGCGACATCGGCACAGATATCGATGGCGAAACGAAACAATGTGAACATGGCCATTGAAATTGCCCGTGAAGCGAGGCAAATCCTTGGCGGAATGGGCATCACCGGGGAATATTCGATCATGAGGCACATGATGAATTTAGAATCGGTAATTACCTATGAAGGCACGCACGACATCCACCTGCTGATTACCGGTATGGATATCACCGGGATTGCTGCGTTTAAATAAGAAAACGAATTATTACAATAAAAAGCTTCCTTCTTTGGGAGCTTTTTTTTGTGCTTTACCATAATGAGCTTACCTACCATCGGCAAACAACCGAAAGTTTAACAATTTTTACGGATTTTGCGTATTGGAATAATTTCAGGATTTTGTAGGGAAGACTCCCATGATCCCCTTCCCTGAAGTGAAAATACCAATTCCCCGCAACATGGTTTTACACAAAAACCGCACTTTTTCTTAAAGTTTTGTTTACCGCCTGCACCCGCGCAGCACCGTTATTTTTTGGATTTCCATATAAATCCGTCGAGGATGTAATGGGTAAACTGGGGTACGGTGAGCAATGGTACCAACAGGAACGCGTATTTCCTCAAACCTGGAGAAGCTGGCGAATACTGTTCGTTCCAAACGAGTATTTCCCAAAGGTATTCTTCTGAAAAAGCGATGAGCAGCAGAATTCCGATGTAGATAAAAACACCTCGGAACGCCTTAAGAAACTGCAAACCGCCCAATTGAGGTTCAGGCTTTGCATTAATTTCCTTAAGGTAAACGAGTGCCATGTACGGAATGCCATGGGATACGACATTAAGCATAGTAAAAATCAGGTCGTCATTGAAGTATACGATACCGAAATACCACGATAATGCTGTCCCTGTGATGATGGTATTTTTGGGGATGTTAAAATATTTTTCAGTAACATACTTGTGTAAGGTACGCAACACATAATATCCCATTACTGCAAAGTAAATCCATTGCAACACATTCAGCAATAAGGCGTTTTCAAAAGTAAAAAAATCGCCTTCGGTAAACCAGATGAATTCTCTACGCGGCGACAGGAACCAAAACAGCATCGGATATCCGGTTGCAGCATAGATAGTCAGGTTGTCAATAAAAATACTTCCGGGCGTCTTGCGTTCTTTTCGCGAATACAGCCGCATAAAACCATATTGCTGCCTGATGAAATGAAACACCGCCACGTACGCCAAAACCCGCCAGAATACTACACTCCCCAATGCAAAAAGAAGCAGCCCGGTTACAAAACAGATAACGGGGAGCAAAATCAGCATTTTTCTTTGCTTTTGAAATTCCTCCTTTACAAAATAAGTTTTAAAAAGGGTGGCATAAACATGCGCCACATCTATGAAAACAATCAGGAATAACCAGGTATAAAAGGAATATTGTTCCTGCAATACTTCCAGTTGTTTCTGAAAAATGAATACGATAGCCAACACCACAAATGACGGCGCCAGAATAAAAACACTATCTGTTTTCGCTTTATGAATCCAGGGTTGCTGCATGCGTCATTTGATTTACGGCGTTAATTCCCTGATGGAAAGCCTCTTCGAAAATAGAAATCCCGGACAAATCGCTGTGGGCAAAAAATACCCTGTTGCCAATCGGTTTGGCGGCCTGCGCTTTGGCATCACCAAAAATAAACCCCGGGATGGGACTGATCATGCCATGCCCAAGCAGGTGAATATCAATATGCTCGGTTTGATCTTCGATATCCGGATGGGCTATCTTTAGATCATCAAACACAAGTTTTTTCCATTTTTCGTTTGTTCCGGAATAGATTTCTTTCCGCAGTTTTCTTAAATCAGGGCCGGAAAAGCAATAATAATAGGTAATAACCTTTCTAACTTCGGTTTGTGCCAGTGACTGGTGCTGGTCGTACACATAACCCAATCCTTTCGAACCATGAATGACATTATCCCAACTCAGGGGATGGCTTTGGTTGTCGACAAGGTCGCGAACGGTAAGTGTCGCCAACAGCCATGGAGCATAGTGAAATTTCGATGCCAGTGGTTTCCTTCCCTCAAACAAATGTTGGTTGACAAATTGCGGTGAAGCCATCAGGACTTTTTCCGCTACAACCAAAACCGATTTCTTTCCAACATTGTCGAATGCTTTTACCGCTACCGCATCGCCGGTAATCTTTACATCATAAACCAAATGACCCGGAAGATTCTTTCCCTGAACATACTTTTTAAAATGATTTGCGAGACGCGCATTCCCTTCAGGCCAGGTCAGTACATTTTCTTTCTTATCCGAAGTGGAATCGTGCTTCCGTCCGGCAAAATAATGAATACCTGCCCAGGCGGAAACATAGTCAATTCCCAATCCGAAATCATCGCGACAGCAATAATCGATGTAGCTGTGAAGGGTTTCTGAAACCAATCGGTTCTGCCGTAACCATTCTTTCATCGAAATTTTGTCGAAATCACGGATGACCGCGTCCGAAGAAGACATTTGAATCGGGATATCAAACAGAAATTTAGCATCGGTTCCTTTTGCCGACTTATACCCGTCCATTTTGTTAAAGAAAGTATCGAAATCATTACGCTCTGACTGATTTAGGTTTTTGGGCACAAGACCCTCCTGCCAGGAGTTGTTGTAAAACAGTCTTTCCTGTGGGGAAAACGTCAACTGGGTCTCATCAAAAACCGGTAAACCTGCAGTATCATAGCCTGTGATTATGTTTTCTTCCTCGAGAAACTGCAGTAGTTTTTTGTCGTTGAAGTTGGGCAATGGGAGATAATGTGCACCCAATGGGAATTTTGAGTATTTGTTTTCCCCATTTGAAGCATTTCCGCCCAAATGATGCTCAAGTTCCAGCAGCAGGAAGTCGTCAATTCCGTTTTTTCTGAACTGTCTTGCTGCGCTGAGTCCCGTGATCCCTCCACCCACAATAAGGTATTTGATTGCTATTTTTTCTACGGGTTCCGGGAAGTCTTTTATCCATAGCCGATGCCCTAATATATGGTTGG
>CALRKC020000137.1:0-6560 GCA_943367895.1 Erythrobacter sanguineus
AATCCGGAAAGCGCCGCCCCGAAACCTGTTCGCAGGTCTGTAATCACAAACCTGCCATCCTGTTCCTGAACAAAAATATCCTGTCCGCTGGGGATAATCCTATTGGAGGTGCTAAGATTGGTGTTTAAAGAGACATGCCCGTTGTGCAGCTCGTTTACTACCATTTCCATAAACCGAATAAATTCGGCATCGCTTGTAACCCGTTTGACATCCGGCAGGTATATTTCCTTCACTTTCTCCCAATCGATTTGCTGTTGGTCCAGGTAGGCGTAATTGTTATTTACATCGTTCCAAAATTCCATAAAATCCTTTTCATACCTTGTTTGCCCGAATGACAGGCCTATCGGGAAAAGCATCAAAAAGGTTACAAATTGTCTCATGCTGTGTTTGTTTCAATCAATTAAGAATGGGTACTTTTATTCGGATCGCCAGTCCAATTATTTCAGAGTCGACTGGCTTTTCAATACTGCTGTTTTATCTTCTCCATCAATTGTTCCAGCGTTAACTTTTTTTGATTGAGTATGATGAGCTGGCTTTTGTCCTCTAAAAGAACTTTATAACTGAAATCGGCGTTGGCGTTGTATTTCCAATTTTTGAGCGCGGGAAATTTCTGTTGTACCAGTTTCAGTTTTTCAATGTTGTTTTTAGATACTATTATGAGCTTGGTTACTGGTGTATTCTGCATTTTTTCAAGGCTGCTTTCGCTGAATTGAGTGTCTTCACTACCATTGGAGCAATACCAAAACTGACGTCGGATCGCATTAAAATCGTCCGGATTTTCAGAAATAATGTATCTGTAGGTCATGATATTGTCCAGTTCATTGACCCAATTTGGGAAATCTTGGTCGTAAATCCTGATGTAACTGTCTATGAAATTTTTATCGATTGGTTTTCTCTGGTCAATATACCGGGTAACCAAGGGATACATTTTTCGTGCCATCTGATCAATATATTTGTGATAATACCAATCGTTTGTGTCTGTTTTTCCATTTAGTTTCTCATAAACGTAGCCATTTCCCAAAGCAGTGGCCAGTGCTTCATTCAACAAAAATCTGGCATAATTGCTGTTTTTTGACGGGCTTTCTTTGAAATAACTGTCAATAGTATTTTTCAATTCGAGTGATTGCTCGTTATAGATGATGTGGAAGGTCTCGTGCAGCATTACGCTGAACAAATCTGAGTAATCGTTTAAATTGGTCTGAATGGCGCTTATAAAATTATTGTAAAAGGCCTGAGCCGTAAAACTTTGCGAATTGGGCAACGGATAAAATGCAATCTCAAACGGGATGGAATTGTCCCAGGTCGCGTTGTAAAAAGAAATTCCTATCTCAAAAAAGTCCTGGATGTGGTGCTCTTCTGCATACCGGGCAATTTCAACAAGCTGTTTTTCAAATTGTTGTTTGTTGGGGTTGTATATAATTTCGTTATAGACAGGTGTAAATATCGAAATGTATTCTACTAAATCGGTGATCGTCTTATTAGGCAACAAACCCAATAACCGAAGTTTAAATTTTTGCAAAGAATTGGTTTCGAGTAAGTATTTCTTCAGCAAATCTCTTGTCTGCATCGGTATTTTGGAATCATACGGATATTCATCAAATGGATAGCTGTAATCGATGCGCAGGCTGTCAAATTTTGAGAGGATGTTTTGATATTGCGCTGTATTGTATTTTGACTTCTGAAACGCTGTTTTAAAGACATTTGCGCGATAATTGTCGGAAAGGTGCTGCATAAATACAAATACAGCGAGTTGCTCTGAATATTTGATGTTGAATTTTACCTTTTGTCCAAAAGAGAAAGTGCTTATGGCAAAAAATACCAGCAGGAGTTTATGTTTCATCGGGGACTTTCGTAATATTTTTGAATCGTTTTTTATTTTACCAATGCCTCATTATAAGGCGTATGCACTAAGTTATTGACTTTCAGGTAAATCGTATTCTGCGTAAAATCCATAAAAATATGAAATCGCTTCAGAAAGTTATTTCCTACCAGATCATTGTTTTCCTGAGTGCTTTTTGTAACCGCAACGTTTATCGGAATTCTGAAAAAACGATACTTTTTCAATCGCAATTCGTCTAATAAAACCAAATCATTTTCTATTTCATGATTATCAGAACCGGTAGCAACAGAACTGCCAATTTTTATCATTTTACCAATTAGATTTCGCCTCGTCGCCAATAGATTACTGATGATTATCGAACTGTCACAGCCTGTATCCAGCTCATACCAATCGGTAATTTTTTTTCCGTTCACCACTAATGTTATTGGTATGTAAAATAGGTTGTTGATCTTCTTGCATTTCAATTTTATGTATTCCTTTGGGATTTCGGGAAGTTTATCATGGATGATAATTTTCTTTATACCATAATTGATATTCACAACTTTGTTTTCGAAAAAAGGCCAGCCAATGATGCCGTCTTCATATTCGTCTTCATAATCCAAAACTACCAAATCCTGATTGGTTTTGCTGACCGCGCTTATCTGTATGCTGTTGGCAGAGGACGTTTCCACTATAGACTTTCCGCCGATGCCTGTATTTTCCTCTTTTCCATCAATTTTGAATGTTGCCTTTTTATCCAGAACTGATTTTTTTACAGCATTTTGATCGGCTCCGGTATCGTACATGAAATTCAGTTCTTCAGAATTGTTTATCCTTACTTTGATATAGATTTTGTTGTTTTTGCCAAGACTAAAAGGTATTGTATCCTGCGCAAATAAATTCGCCTGAAAGAAAATAAAGAATAGGAAAAGGCCGATTTTTTTCATGAATTAGTCAATTATTAATGTCAATTTGTTGTCTGCTGCCCGAAATTTTGTCACTTATGGTATCATTTCCAATTTGAAGTTTTACATACGCTTCATTCGCAATGCTAAAACAGTGTTTTCATCTCCTCCATTCCGGATATCGTCAAAGCCGTCTGGAAATTACTAATTTCAGAACTAAAAATATTTTGAGCACTCAAAAGCATCGTTCTGCTAAAAGCAACGGCTTATTCCAGATTTTACTCCGATTTTCTGAAACTATTTATTTATTTTTGCCCAAAAATAGGCACTTAGAAACAGGTGCACAATAGGTCAGATATTTATGACTGGTAAAAAAGAAACCGCAGCTAACGAAACCTGCCCCGCCCAAAGCCTTTTAAAATTGCTATCCGGCAAATTAAAACCCGAAATTTTTCGGATGGCGATTGATTCCCCTGTTCGTTTCAATACGATTTTACGTGAAATCGAAGGCGCCAACAAACAATCATTGGCAGTTGCCCTGCGGGAATTGGAAGAGGCCGAGTTTTTGAAGAAGATTGTCATTCAGCAAAAACCGCTGCATGTCGAGCATGTGCTTACCGAAAAAGGAAAATCGTTAATTCCGATCTTCAGGCAACTGGAAGATGTTCGGTCATCCCAGAAATTACAGCTTTAAAGAACGCTGATAGTTGAATTTGCGGCTCAACAGCGAACGCGGTTGGATTCGCGGGGTGTACCAAAATGGTCACGCAATTACCGCTTTTCTTGTAAAACGTAACCGGTTTTTCCATAATTTCGTTCCAGACAAAAAAAATGCTCATCCGTCCGGGTTGTTCATACCAACCGGATTGTAAAGCGGGGATTCCCAATATTCTCAAACGATGGATTATAAATACCTTGTATTCGGCGTATCAATAGCATTCATTTCGTGGATGGTCGGGATGATTATCAATGCCTTCCTGAGGAAAACGGCCTTTTATACCAACAGCCTTTCAAACCTGAACTTCATTAGAAGTGAGAAAATTAATAAACGTATCGGAATGAATGCGTTCAAATGGGTTGTGAAAAATACCTTTTTCAGGTTTTTTAACCAAAAACTGACACTGAAAAAGAAAATAGAGCGAGCCGACCTAATAACCCTGCGGAACGAAATGACGGTATCCGAAATTGATCATTTGATCGGATTTGGTTTTGTTTGTTTCTTCGCTGTGCAAAAGACTTTAACGGTTGACCTGCTGTTTGGCATCACCATCATGATTGTCAATATCCTGATGAATCTGTATCCGTCTTTGTTACAGCAGCAGAACAAAAGACGGATTGATAAAGCACTAAAGAAATTGCCAGACATTTTCCAACCAAAAGCCTGAAAAAGAGAAAACAATGGTTGAAGAAATAATTTTCATTTTGAATTTAATAAGTCAGGATTTTTTTATCGCATTTGGAGTATTCACCCTTTTGTATTTTCTACTTAAAATCTTCATTAAGAATCCAATCTTAGGTGAAATTGATACCGAGTCAAACCGGTTTATTTCGTTTATTGGAATCCTATATTTTGTAATATTTATTTATTACACCACAACGGAACTGATGATGCTGAACGACGAGCAACAATCTGTATTATCGCACCGGATGTTTGGACGGTATTGGTTCGGATACTGGCTACAGCCCATGCTCTGGCTTGTCATCACACAGCTTTTGAGAATTAAAAGAATCAGGGAAAATGTCTTTATCAGGATTATTTTTAGTTTCTTTTTGATTTTCACTATAGAAAGAATTGTAATTTATGTCACAATGCTGAATAGGGATTATCTCCCTAGTTCATGGACTATGTATAATGAATTCGGTTTTTACCCTTCAAATTTTATTCTTGCTTTATTCTTAAAAGTTATTGTCTTTTTGGTGGCGGTATATCTGTTCCGATTCATCAGATTGAAAATACTAACGACTGGTAAAGCAGGGTAAGCCCTACCTTAGTGGGTGACTGGGAATCACTGCTGCTTAGCCCTGGATTTAAAACCTGAACGGTTGCCATTACAGAAGGTAACTCACCAATTGAAATCTCAAATATTCCTTTTCAACATTCCATTAAAATTGCATCTGTCAAGCTGAAAGCCTGAAGAATCTGACTTTCTGAGTATCTTTGCAAAAAAAGATTATGGGCCGCAACAATCCCGGGAACATCAAAAAGCACAACGACAAGCTGCACAAAGCGCAGGCCAAGGCGAAGAAAGCCAGTGTCGCGCGCAGGGAGAAATTAGCGGCTATCGTGAAGAAATTTAACCAACAGGACAGTAATAATAGTATCTGATTATGGAAGGACTACGATTTATCGGCTTAAGGAAAGGCGTACAGGAAATTATTGACCTTATGGGGAATAAAGATTTTGAGGCGGCACGTGTAAGACTGACTGATGCGATGGCACTGCTTGACGAGATCCTTGATCATTCCACGACTGATGAAGACATACTCGAAGCGGGACATTACAGTGCGTTGCTGGGGCAGTTGGAGCGAAGATTGAAAGATTGAAAGATTTAGCGATGTGGAAAAACCATCCTGTTTTCTGATCTATCAATTGACGGACAACGCCATCATTCAATCTTTAAATCTTTAAATTTTACTTCACCCCGCTCCCATTCTGTCTGAATATGGTCGCAAAAAACAACGCATGAACGGGTACGGCATCCTGCCAATACTGCCAGGTATGTGCGCCGGGGCGTTCGGTATATTCATGGGGGACTTTCTCATACACCATTTGCCTGTGGAATTCGCGGTTGGACTCAATCAGGAAGTCGTCGACACCGATATCGATGATGAGCGGCATTTTATTGGCCTTGAATTTGTCGATCATCCCGATAACGGCGTGCGAGCTTAATTCTTCATCTGAAGGTGGTGTCGGTCCATACACATTGGCCAGCAACTTATTGGCTTCGTCAGGTGCCTGCGGGTTTCGGATCTTTCCCATATCGAGCGCACCGCTCATGCTTCCGGCGGCACAGTACAAATCGGGATGCCTTACGGAAAGATACAAAGCGCCGTGCCCGCCCATGGATAATCCGGTGATGACGCGGCCATTCTTATTGGCTACAGTGCGGTAGGTGCGGTCTATTTTTTCTATTACTTCTTTGGTCACAAATGTTTCAAACTGTGAACTCTTCAGCGTCGGGCTGTCGATATAAAAGCTGTACATTTCCCCTTCGGGCATCACGATGATGATGTTGTATTGGTCTGCCAGGTCTTTTACGGTATTGGGATTCGGGGTTTTCTTCAGCCAGTCATTGAAATGCCCCCAGGCGCCGTGCAAGAGGTACATCACGGGATAGTTGGCTTTACTTTTGGCGTATGAATCAGGGATGGCGACGGCTACGCGCAACGTCCTGTCCATCGCGGTGCTTTTGATCTCGAGCGTGTCCACTTTTGCGGCAAAAGCGGAAAAAGAAAGTAGTAAAAAAGCAGTCAGCAAAAAAGATATTTTTTTCATGGGGTGAACGGATTGGGTTTGGGTTAAAGATAAAAAAACCGCAGTAAATTACTGCGGTCTTTTTTTCAGAATTGAAATCCAGGTTTGAGATGTAAAGATTGCTTTATTCTGTATCTTCATCAGCAGCATCCGCGTTAATATGCGATTCTGCAATTTCTGTCAACAATACATCGGCATTCTTTTCTTCTTCCAAAGTGGCTACAAGCAATTCCAATGCTTCATTGTGCCCAAGGATTTTAGCAAAAGCTGCCAGGGTACCATAAGTGGCGATTTCATAATGTTCAATTTTCTGTGAGGCGGCAATGATCCCGGCGTCACGTACGACACCCAGCTCGGTTTC
>CALRKC020000138.1:0-6547 GCA_943367895.1 Erythrobacter sanguineus
CATGGCATGATTGTCCTTAATGTGTCCGGCAGGGAAATTAAAGATTACCGGAATTTTGTAGTCCTTAAGAATATCCTGAATGATCTGCAGTGCATTTTTCCCCCATGGAATATCATTGTCTTTCATTTCGGTCATACCGCCTACAACCACCGCTTTCAATCCGTTGAAGTAATTATTGCGTTTGAGGTTCATCATCATGCGGTCGATATGGTATAGGTATTCATCAAGGTCTTCAATGAAGAGGATTTTTCCGTTGTAGTCGATTTCTGATTTTGAGCCCAGGATGCTGTACAATACAGAAAGGTTTCCGCCAACAAGCTCTCCAGATGCCTTTCCCGGTTTGTTGAAGGCATGTGCCGGTACATCATATTTAAGTTTTTCACCAAAAAGTGCTTTCCGCAGCGATTCTATTGCGTCCGGTGTAGCGGTTTTGGTATTCATGGCCATCAATGCGTGTATGGTTTCTATGCCCAAATTATTGATATGGCTGTGTAAAACAGTCATGTCGCTGAATCCGATCACCCATTTGGGTTTCTTCTTAAAGTTCGTAAAGTCGAGTCGGTCGATAATCCTTACGGTACCATAGCCGCCTTTTCCTGCCCAGATGGCCTTAATCGACGGATTGTCCATCATTTCCTGGAAATCAGTGGCGCGAAGCCAGTCGGCACCTGCAAGCTGGTGGTCTTCCTTTCCGATTGTCTTCCCAATGACGACATGCAGCCCCCAGCTCTCGAGCAGCTTAATGCCGGGTTGTAAAGTGGCCAATTCAATTTTTCTGGCTGTTGCCAAAATACCTACGGTATCTCCTTTTTTCAGAAATTCAGGTGTAATCATCTTTCGTTGCGCTTGTATGGTTTGGGAAATGAAAAATCCGCAGAGGATAACAGGGATAAGGGCCTTCGGGTATTTCATCAGTTTTAAAATCGGTTTACACAAAAGTATCAATAATTTTTATGCCAGCCGTAACTGTAGGTCATTCCCAATCCGACATAACTGGTCTTTCCGACGGTTCCTGCAAATTTAAAACCGATACTTCCACCAAAAGATGTGGGCGGGCCAACCGGTATAAACCAATAAATCATGATGGGTTTTTTAACACGCTTGAACCATTTGATGTTAAATTCGAACGGCACACCGAGTCCGCGGTTTTCTTTCCAGACATAAACCGATTCGTCAGGATCGATTACTTTTCGCTGCCTTACGCTGCCAATTCCAAGTGAAAAGCTAATCGATTTATTGTCATAAATGTAGCGCCTGCCATAAAGCACTGAAAGTTCGTCTATAGTTTCCGATTGCCTGTAATTCGGAACAAAAAGAATATAGCTCTGGTTTGGATCAAGATGAAGATCGACGAGTCCCAGGTAGCGGGCTGTAAACAGGTTTTTTTTGTATTGGTAATTCAGGCTTAACGTTGCAGTCCACCCATCCGATTTACCACCGGAATACCCTCCGGACCCTTCAAAGAAGAGAATTGGGTTGGTTTTCGGGTTTGTTACTTTAAGAGAATCCTGTGCAGATCCGCTCCAATGCCAAAACAGCAGCAGTGTAAAGTACAATAATTTGATTTTCATAGCCTTTTTAACCAAATATAAGTAAAAATAGTAACGGAGCGTTAATCATAGCCATTTGCCGACAACTTTATAAGTTTTTCAAATACACGAATTAAGAAATTTGCCACAATACAACTTTGCAACTCTGCCACTTAAATGCTTATTTTTGCAGTCAATTAAACTGAACTATGTTACAAAATCCAAAAAGATATACCGTTACCGCCGCGTTGCCTTACACCAACGGACCAATCCATATTGGACACCTTGCAGGTGTTTATGTGCCCTCTGATATTTATTCACGTTACCTGAGGCTTCAGGGAAATGATGTGGCATTTATCTGCGGAAGCGATGAGCACGGTGTCGCCATATCAATGAAAGCCAAAAAGGAAGGCATCACCCCGCAGGAGGTAATTGACAAATATGATGGCTTGATCCGTAAGTCTTTTATAGATTTTGGCATTTCGTTTGACAATTACTCACGTACTTCGGCAAAAATACATCATGAAACAGCAGCTGATTTTTTCAGGAAACTGTATGACAATGGCCAGTTTACTGAAGAAGTTACCGAGCAACTGTATGATGCCAAAGCGGAGCAATTCCTGGCGGATCGTTTTGTAACAGGTACTTGCCCAAAGTGTGGCAATGAAGAGGCTTACGGCGATCAATGTGAGCGCTGTGGATCCACCTTAAACGCTACGGACTTAATCAATCCGAAGTCAACCATCACAGGGGAAACACCTGTATTAAAGGAAACAAAGCATTGGTTTTTACCACTGGATCGATATGATGCATTCCTCAAAAAATGGATACTCGAAGACCATGCTAAAGATTGGAAAACCAATGTTTTGGGTCAGGTAAAAAGCTGGCTTGACGACGGACTGAAACCCCGTGCTGTAACCCGTGACCTGGATTGGGGTATTCCTGTTCCAGTAGCAGGGGCGGAAGGCAAGGTGTTATACGTTTGGTTTGATGCGCCGATCGGCTATATATCGTCAACCAAAGAATGGGCTGCCAGGGAAGGGAAGGACTGGGAACCCTATTGGAAAAGCGATGATACCAAACTGGTGCATTTTATCGGCAAAGACAATATTGTGTTTCACTGTGTAATTTTCCCGGCGATGCTAAAAGCCGAAGGCAGTTACATATTGCCGGACAACGTTCCTGCGAATGAGTTCCTGAATCTGGAAGGCAACAAACTTTCGACCTCTAAAAACTGGGCCGTCTGGCTACATGAATACCTCGAAGATTTCCCAGACAAACAAGACGTTTTGCGTTATGCATTAACGGCAAATGCACCGGAAACCAAGGACAATGATTTTACATGGAAGGATTTTCAGGCCAGAAACAACAATGAGCTCGTGGCAGTGCTTGGGAATTTCATTAACCGTGTGGTTGTTTTGACCCATAAATATTATGACGGAATTGTTCCTGAGCCAAATGATTTCACTGAAATTGATGAGCAGACACTGGCAGAAATGCGTGCTTACCCAGCCGTCGTTTCGAGCTCAATAGAGCGTTACCGTTTCAGGGAAGCCATGGGCGAAGTAATGAATGTGGCGCGGCTTGGCAACAAGTATCTTGCAGACGAAGAACCTTGGAAAATGGTTAAGGACAATCCGGAGCGTGTGAAGACACAAATGTTTGTCGCGCTGCAGATTGCAACTGCATTGGCCGTATTGGCAGAGCCTTTTCTGCCGTTCACTGCGGAGAAGCTGAAACGCATGCTCGGTGTTCATCCAAGTCCGGAAGGTGTTAATGACTGGCATGAAATCGCAAAACCTCAAACCATCCTTTCTGCGGGAACGCAAATTGGTGCTGCCGAATTGCTGTTTGCGAAGATAGAAGACGAAGAGATTCAAAAGCAGATTGACAAACTGGAAGCAACAAAAACGGCAAACAAGGCAGAGAATAAAAAAGCCGAGCCACAGAAGGAACTGATCCAGTATGAGGATTTTGCGAAGATGGATTTGCGTGTCGGAACCATCCTTGCGGCGGAAAAAATGCCCAAAGCAAACAAGCTTCTGGTTTTGAAGATTGATACAGGAATCGACGTCCGTACTATCGTTTCCGGTATCGCCGAAAGCTTTTCGCCTGAAGAAATCGTTGGAAAAAGAGTGACCGTGCTTGCCAATCTTGCCCCAAGGAATTTACGTGGCGTGGAGAGCCAGGGCATGATCTTAATGACGAACAATGCGGAAGGCAAGCTCGTTTTTGTAAATCCCGATGGGGATGGTGTTGGTAATGGTGAAACGATAAATTAAGATATGAACATCAAGGTAATCGCATTCGACGCTGACGACACCCTTTGGGTCAATGAGCCGTATTTTCAGGAAACCGAAGAGAAATTCTGTGAACTGCTGGCGCCCTATTTGTCAAGGCACACCCTTTCGCAGGAACTTTTTAAGACTGAAATTGCCAATTTGAGGCTTTACGGATATGGTATTAAAGGCTATATCCTTTCCATGATAGAGGCTGCTTTGCAGATTTCCAATAATACCATCAACAATGAGGTTATTGCAAAAATCATAGTGTATGGCAAGGAACTTCTTGAGAAGCCAATAGAATTGTTGGACGGCGTGGAAGAGGTGCTTGAAATCCTCAATCCCCAATATAAGATTGTAGTAGCAACCAAGGGCGATTTGCTAGACCAAAGGCGTAAGCTGCACAATTCAGGGCTTGGCAAATACTTTCATCACATTGAAGTAATGTCTGACAAGCAGGAAAAGGATTATACAGATCTTGTAAAACGTCTCGATATCCATCCTTCGGAATTCCTGATGATAGGGAATTCATTGAAATCAGATGTGCTTCCGGTTTTAGGGATTGGTGGCCATGCTGTTCACATCCCTTTTCACACTACCTGGGCACATGAGAAGATTGACCATCAGGTAGTACACGAAAATTTCCGCGATTTTGAAAAAATCAGGGACGTGCTTTCCCTATTTATTAAATGAAACGATACCTTGACCTCGAACACTGGCCGCGAAGGGAGCATTTTGAATTTTTCCGGAAGTTTGATGAGCCTTTCTGGGGAGCGGTAGTTGATGTCGACTGTACCGCTGCCTATACAATAAGCAAAGAACGTAATTGTTCATTTTTCCTTTATTACCTCCACAAAACGCTGCTTTCAATTAATGCTATTGAAGCTTTCCGTTACAGGATTGAAGGCGATAAGGTGATCATCCATCAGACTATCCATGCATCCGCAACGATTTCCCGTGAAGATGGTTCATTTGGGTTTTCGCTGATTCCGTTCGATCCGGATTTTGATACCTTTTCAAAAAATGCCCTGGTTGAGATTGAGCGTGTCAAAAGTACTCCAGGGCTTTTCACGAGGTCTTTTGATGAAGACAACCTGATCCATTTTTCGGCCTTACCCTGGGTTAAATTCACTTCGATATCCCATGCGCGGAGCTTTTCGTTTCCTGACAGCTGCCCAAAGATTTCGTTTGGTAAAGTGACCACAGACGAGCATGGCCATAAATCCATGCCGATGTCGGTTCATGTACACCATGCGCTGTTGGACGGCCTTCATGTAGGTCAGTTTGTTGATTATTTTCAGGCGTTGATGAACATATAATGTTTAATTTCACGTTTAGGATAAAAATATTTTGAAAATGAAATTTGCAATCGGGTTTTTCCTACTCTTGTGCCCAGCGGTAATGAACCTGCTTTCTGCGCAAACACTTTTAGTTTCCAGTCCATTGGAGTTGAAAAAAAACAGCGATTTTCACCAGGCACTGAATGCTGTAAACGAAAAGACGAATGATATTTATGCTTTCGCTTCCGATAAGGAAAAGATTCATTTACTGCATTACAACAGTGCATTATTTTTAAGGGATACGATTAGTTTAAATCAGCCTGACAAGCAATTGTCATCAATGCTCGGAGTGGCGTTTGAAGGGAACAACCCTGTGCTACTGCTGGCAAGCGATGATCTCAGGAAGGTCCAGCAGATCGGCTTTGACGTAAAAAATAAGTCCACTTCGATTAAAACCGCCGAGTTTATTCCTTCAGACGAAAGCTTTATTGGCAGTTTTACCCAGGACAATATTTTCTACGCCATTACCGCTCCGCAAAAAGCACAAAATCTAAAACTCTATATTTTCACGAGTGATACTTTATCGCAACAGGTCATTGACTTTTCCGGTTTTGAATTCTCCGATGAGAACGGAAAGAAATGCTCATTTGCGACCGTATTGAAAACACACCCGATTGAAAAAATGGAAACACGATTGATCAATCCATTGGCTGCGGGAATCAGAAAAACAAAGCTTTTTGTTGAGCACAAAAAATTATTGTTGACGGTCGATTCCAATCCTGATGTGACCTGCCTGTTCCAAATCAGTCTGACTGATTTTTCCGTGACCAAAACCGATTTTCAACAGCCCACCGTTAATACGCAAAATCCTAAACTTTCGACGTATTCCAATTCCTACTATCATTCCGGTAGCTTATACCAGTTGAAATTCAATGAAGAAAAGTTATTGCTTTCGTCACGTGATTTAACTGCGTCCGCAGCGCCGAAAGTATATGAAACTGCCCTAAACGATACCATAACCTTCCGAAATTCTCCCTTGTGGAGTCAGACCGGTGACCAGCGGCCATCGGCAATCAGGAATGTCAGGAAGTTCCTTAGGAAACTCGCTTCATCGGACTCGGGTATTACTGTTTACGTTACTTCAAACGAGAACGTCCTGATCACCGTTGGCGGATTGCGTGAAACTACGACCGCAGCAAACGTAATATTGGGTGTTGCGCTGGGAGCAGGTTCAATAGCAGCCGGCGGCGGAGCAGATGTCGCTGAGTTTTTTGATGGTAGTACGGCACAATCTTTCTACTTTGAATCTGTTTTTGACAGGCAGTTTACCCATATCGATGTGGCGTCTGAAATCCTTGCGGACGATTACATTTCGCAATTCCTCGATGAAAATGATGACCTCTCGCTGCAAAACGTATTTTACTACAGGGATTTCTGTATATTGTCTTACTACGAT
>CALRKC020000139.1:0-6529 GCA_943367895.1 Erythrobacter sanguineus
GAGCGTGAGCTGTACATCATACAATTGCGCCAGGAAAATCACGCTCATCGACAGGTAAATTGAAGTGCCGTCGAGATTAAAAGAATACCCGGTGGGAACTACAAGGCCCACGACAGGTTTACTGCAGCCGATGCGTTCCAGTTTTTTCATCAGGTTCGGCAACGCAGGTTCCGATGAGGAGGTGCCGAGTACAATAAGCAGTTCCGGTTTCAGGTATTTGAGCAGGTCCATAATCCTGATTTTGTAAAATCGCATGATGCCGCCCAAAACAACAAAAATGAAGATGGCCATCGTAAGATACATCGTCAGCATGAGCTTTCCCAAAGGCAGTAAAGATGCTAGTCCAAATTTCCCAACGGTGTAGGCCATGCCGCCAAACGCCCCGACTGGAGCCAGCCACATTACGAGCTTTAACAACTTGAAAATAAATCCGGAGGCTTTGTAAAGCACCGCAACTATCCGCTCTCTTTGGCTTAGATAATTCAATGCAATCCCGACAATTATAGCCAGAATCAATGCCTGCAGCGTGATGTTTGTTTTGAGGAATTCCAGCCAGTTAAACGCCTGCTGCGCATTGTCGGTGTAGGCAGAAGCATCGTCGGCATTGAGTCCGGCGCGGCTGATGTGTCCCGGTTTAATCAAGATGGCCGCAACAATCCCGATCCCGAGTGCGAAGGTGGTGACGACTTCAAAATACAGCAGTGCCTTGAAGCCAATACGCCCCACTTTCCGCAAATCGCCCATACCACCAATACCCAGAACAATAGTCACGAAAATAATGGGTGCGATAAAAACCTTCACCAGGCTGATAAAGCCTTTGCTGACATCCTCCATACTCCGCCCGGTTGCGGGATAGAAATGCCCGATGAGGATCCCGCTGACGATGGCAAGCAGTACCCAGAATGTCAGGTTCCTGAAGACTTTTGACATTGGATTGGTCGGTTTTGGAGGCTCCGGCATAAGATTGGCTTTGCGCTAAAGTACAATTTTAAACAACTATAAATTAGTTTTCAGTCAAAGATGAGCCCCCTGGACTGCGCTCGGAGTAACAACGCAATTGATATGATAGCGTTTTGTTCTCCATCGCGGTTGGGGGACTTAGCCGATTTTTTTGAGGATTTCCTTTGCCGCACCTTTGTATGCCGCTGAATGTTTGACAAAATCCTCGCTGAGTATCGTTTTCAATTCAGGATAAATCCACGCTTCAGATTGGCCCAAAGCAAACAGCGCGCGCATGCCATAGGCTTTTGACGCCACTTTTGCATCCCCAATCAGCCAGTCAAAACTGCTTTCAGCAATGGCGGCGATATGTGATTCAGAGAGAAAAGTTTTGCCTGTTTTCTTAAGTTTTACGTGTTGCTGCGCTGCCATCATACAGATTTTTGAGACCGATCGGACGGCGCCATCGGCTTTCCACCGGGGCAGACGCTCACAAAAATGATCAAGATGCGGGATCAGTAAATCGAGATTATTTTCAAAAATCAATTCCAAAGTCCAACAAGCCTTGTGGTGGTTTTTGTCGTCAATGGTATAGGCAATTTGCAATAGGTCAGGCAGCAACTGAAGGTCGTTTTGTATCAATAAGGCGTTATCCTCACGACTCTTTCTGTGGGCAGTACTGTTGGCGATTTTTTGATAAAAATCTTTATTCCTCATAATTCACCGGAAAATAAAGCGTAAACGTACTGCCTTTTCCGGGGTTGCCCGTCGCAGTGATGTTTCCGCCATGCGCCTGCATTATTTTTTTACAAAGTGCCAATCCTACTCCTGAGCCCTGGTATTCCGTTTTCCCATGCAGTCTTGTGAATATATTGAAAATCGAGTCTGCGTATTGCTGCTCAAAACCAATTCCGTTGTCTTTGAAATACAGTACATGGCACAACCTGTTTTTCGTTTCCTCATTCTTAAGTGGTTTCTTTGACACGGAAATCGTGATTTCAGGATCGCGCGAGGTATCCGAATACTTAAGTGAATTCAGGATAATGTTGGAGAAAAGCTGCTTGATCAGGAAAGGGACACCATAAATTGTCGGGAGTACTTCAGCAGTGATTTTAGCATGGTGTTCTTCGAAAGTCTCGCGGGTGTCTTCTATAATTTCACTGAGTATTACATTGAGATTGACCTGCTCCAATCCCTCGTCAGCGTGCTTGATGCGCGTATATTTAAGGATATCGATAAGTAGTGTCTGCATCCGGTCTGCGGAAAGGTTCATCCGTTTGAGCGAATCCATGATTTCATCTGAGAGCCTTTCACCTTCCTTATAAATCAGCCTTGATGAAATCAACTGTATCTTCCGGAGCGGTTCCTGCAGGTCGTGTGTACTGATCCAGTTGATGTTTTCCAGCTCGGCGTTGGTCTCTTTCAGTGTGTCGTTCAGGTTTCTGTATTTTTCTTCTTCCTGGCTCAGCAGCATCATGCTGATCTGTTTTTGGAGCGCATGAGCGTAATTGGCGGCAGTAATCAATTCCGGCTGCAGCCATTCATTACTGCGGCATTTTATTACCTGTTTCCATAGGTTAAACGAATTGCGCGGGTGCAGGCCATCAGCATCCTTTACGATTGCTTTATCAGGGTTTCCGCCCCAATTCACTTCTGTGAGGGTTTCCGGCCTGTACCAGATGATGCTGTTGTTGTTCCCCAATGAATGGTAAATCAGGCCCGAGACATCCCCGCAGCCATCATCCATGGCTTCGCTGAAATCCGCCTGTTTGTCTGTGTGGAATGTATGATCGTTACTGTGGTCCCGCAGCCAGGCCGACAGTTTTTTTATGTTTTCATCAGACGGTGTAAGCCCGTTTTTATAAATTTCGCCACTGATCAGCATGGATACGCCACTGGCATTGCAAAGCTTCAGCAAATCGGGATTTTGGCTTATTGTCTGATAGGATTCCGCAACAGGGGGCAGCTCAAGCGCATTGAGTTTTTCAAGTGCGATATTGGTTTTTCGCGCTACTTCATATTCTTCATTCGACTGCCGTACATCAATTTGTGATGTCAGGAATTGTCCCTGAAGTTGTGCTGCCAACCTGATTTCCGGTGTGATATTTTTAGGGGAATAATGATGGCAGGCGATCAGCCCCCACAGCCGTCCTTTATAAATCAGCGAGATGGTCATCGTGGCACCCACGCCCATGTTCTGAAGGTATTCCACATGGATTGGAGAAGTGCTTCGCAGTATGGACAAGCTCAGGTCGAGGTTTTTTTCAGTACCGTCATCGATTGTAAAAATTGGAACGGGTGTATAGTTGATGTCCGCAATGAGGCGCAAAAGGTTTTTCAGGTACAGTTCCCGTGCCTGTACGGGGATATCGGTATGAGGGTAATGCAGTCCGAGGAAGGGCTCAATATTATCGGCACAGGCTTCCGCGAAAACCTCTCCGTTGTATTCCTTGTCAAAACGGTAAATCATTACCCGGTCATAGCCTGTAATGTTGCGCGTGCCTTTGGCAACCAACTCACATAATTCCTGCAGGGTATCCGTGTCATTCATGTAAGACAGGAATTGCGTGGTCTGCCGGTATAACTCAAAAGCGACGTTCATGTCGGCGTTGTCCGCTTCCGCTTCAAGGATGTAGTGGTTGCCACTTTTGTGTATTGTGCACTGTAAGTGTTTTTCCTGCAGGGTTAATTTTAAGGCAGGCGTCTCTGCCGGGTTCTTTCCGAGATAGGCCTGCAGTTCGTTTTCATTGCTTTCGCCAAAGACCGTCCTGAAAGTTTTCCCCAGTAATTGCTCATGCGCCAAACCGATATAATCGAACACGTTGGCACTGCAGAAATTGATTTTGAAGTCCTCCGTGCCTAAGGCTATCAGGAATCCATAAGGCTGAATGCTGCCCGGAATGTGAATTGGCTCATGCTCACAGTTTGTCAGGTTGACAATATCACGATTGACAATATCCTTAATCTTCATGCTCATGATAATTTTTGGAGGTGTCCGGAAATGGCGTTAAAGGCATAATCTGCCCCGTCAATGATCTGATCTGCGCAGTCATGTTGTTCTTCATAAGCCGTTATCATATCGAGGAAATGTTTCCAGTGACTGCCTGTCTTATTCCCGTAACCGGAAAAATATTGAGTGCCCTGCTCCTCAAGATGCAGGTTTTCACGGATGTTCCGGAGTATAAAACGACCGCCCAGGGCAGATCCTTCAACAACATACATTACGCCCAGCGAAAAGGCCTTCGAGTTCTCCATGTCGCTAAAAACGGGCTCAAAGATTATTTTTTCAACACCTAAAAAATCAAGATCTTTTTGTAGTAAATGAAGTTTCCTGCGTTCCTCAATATCCCCGATGAGATCTTTAAGTGCCGGGAAAACCTTTTTTTCGGTATCGGCAACCATATCAGCCATCAGGCAGAGGTAATGTGCGTAGCCTTCTATGGTAATGAGGGGTGAGGTTATGGATTGTGACACCGGAAGCTCCTCCAGGCTCTTATGGGCGTCGGCGGTTTGGCTCCGCAGTTTTTTTATGAAAGTTTCTGAGCGTGACAATTTCTCTGTGCACGTTTGTTCGGTATTCATGTGTAACTTTAATTTCTGTAGATAAAATCAGTGGCTGAAGGTTTAAACGTACTCCAGTTGATGCTCAGTGTATAGTTTATCGATTTTTTAAATTCGTCGAATGAACTTAATTTCGGCAAGTAAAAATTTGCGCCCAGATGACGGCTTTTGGCGATGTAACCTTCGTCAGTCGAAGTTGAAAACATTACTATCGGAATACTGTGAAAATCCTCGTGATTCCTGATTTCCCGCAACAGGTCAAAACCATTTTTACCCGGCATATTGACATCAAGGAAGATAATCTGTGGCGAAGGCGGCGGATTTTTCAAATCAGTAAGCAGCTTGTCCGGCTTGTCATGGGTAACCACGTCAACGGGACGGTCCAACGAGCTGACCACGTCCCTGAAGAATTCGAGATCATCCTGGTCGTCGTCGGTGTAAAATATCGTAAAAGGGCTTTTCATAGTAGCAATTTTTAGGCACGGGCAAATTCAAAATTAGGTATTTTAAACCGATCAATTGTTACGATTGCACTTAAAAAAAGCCTAAAAGATATATTTGAAAGAAAAATCCCAATAAGTGTTTACGGGCATTCCCGGGTAATAATACCTCGGAAGGCTGTTGCCAAACGCGGACGCATTCGGTAAAATCATCGCGGCATATTTGGCATCAAACACATTGTTTACGCCAATGGAAGTTTGCAGCTCCAATTGCTTTGACAACGGCAATTTGTAACCGCATTTAAGGTCTGTTAAGGAATACGCATCGGCATAAGCGGCGTTGGCATCATTGAGCGGAATCGTATCGGTAAAACGCCATGAAGCGGAGCAATACAGGTTCCACACCGTCGACAATACCAGGCCCGCAGCCGCACTGTTCGCGGGAACCCCGGTCAGTTTATTTCCCGAATAATCGTTGCCGTTATAGCTGAATTCCCGGAACGTATATTTTCCGATAGCGCCCGAGAGATATGGGCTCAATGAAAAGCCGTTATCGAAATGGACTACATAATCTGCAGTGAATTCAATACCGCGGTGGTTTGTCCTTCCTGCATTAACGCCCAGGTACTGGTCATCGCCAATCCTTTCGGCGATCAGCAGGTCCTTAACCAGCATGATGTAAACGGCAGTTTCCAGATGAAGCCGGTTGTTCAGAAACCAGCCTTTATAGCCCATTTCAAACTGATAGCCGCTTTCAGGCTTTATATTTCGATTGATTGTGCCATCCGCCATCAATGATTCTTCGGTGGAAGGTGTCGAAAATCCATGACTGGCAGCAGTGTAAAAAGACTGATTTTTGCTTACATGATACAATACTGCCAGCTGTGGAGACCAAATGGCGTTATAACGATAATCCTGCCGGGCTTTTGTCGGGAAATTGTTGGTCAGGTCAAATTGCGTGTTATTTACGTTTAATCCTGCCTGCAATTCGATTTTTTTGGCGAGCGGAATTTTCAGTTGTGCAAATACATTGTAAAAAGTTCGGTTTTGTTGTGCTTCGGAAAGTAACAATCCGCGCAGGCTGCCGTTTCCGTTGTTCTGTTGGTACAGGTTCGCGAATGTCCTTCCCTTGAAATTGTCCCTGAAAAATTCAAACCCCGTGATGAATGCTGTTTTTTTGTTTGTTCCGAAATGACCCGAAAGCTGCGTACGGGATCCGAATCCGGTAGTATGCTGCAACAGGAAATCAAACGGGCGCGGCTCATTACTTTGTTTATTCGTCAGGAACACGGAGGTGCTGAACGTTAAGTGCCCGCTGGGTTTATAGTCATAAGACAAGCCGCCTAAGTACGAATCATACTGCTCAAAACCTTTTGAAGCTTTCCAGGTTGCTGCCGCCGCTTTTGGATTGTTTTCAAAAGTGGTTTTGTCGATTGAGCTCGGGATAAATGCCTTCAGGTACGTGTAGTTTCCGATGACGTCCAGCCTGCTTTTTGCGGTTTTAAAAACGGTTCCCGTTATGGTGATGCCGTTGCGGTTGTAGGAACTGTTTTCACGCCATCCGTCTGATCCAAGATGGTGATAGTTGA
>CALRKC020000140.1:0-6518 GCA_943367895.1 Erythrobacter sanguineus
CCGATCTTCCTGATTTGACTAGCGGACAGGTTTTCTTTCAAAACATCGATTTGATGGGCTGGCTTAACCCGATCCATTTTTCCCAAGACTTTTGTAACAGCTTCCTTCAACTTTGAAATTCCGATTGGCTTCAGTATATAATCCACTGCCGACACCTCAAACGCCTTGATAGCGTATTGGGAATAAGCCGTACAAAAAACAGTCTCAAAGGCGGGCTTGTTGAAGTAATCAAACAGCGCAAAGCCATTCTCATTGGGCATTTCCACATCGAGAAAAACCAAATCTACATCCAGTTTATTGATTGCCTTAACTGCAGAACGCACATCTTCTGCCGAGGCAGTCACCTCAACGTCGGGGCAATGTTCTTCAATCAGGTTTTGTAACAAAGACCTGGCATTCTTCTCGTCATCGACAATCAAGGCTTTTATTCTGCTCATACAATACTATTGATTATGACAATATAAGAAATTTATTACATGAAAAACCGCCCTGCACTGAATCGCTTCAGTCGGACGGTTTTTACCGAAAAAACTATTAGATTTAGATTTAATTATTTGATAACCAGTTTTTTCGTAACCAACCCATTATTTTTATCTTCAACCTGTATGATGTACATCCCGGCCGACAGCTTCGATACGTCGAGCGTTTTATCAGTTGTTGTCATTACTTTCTGGCCCTGAACTGAGAACAGGGTTGCCGACTTTATTTCCGAATCCATAACAATATTCACTAAGTTAGTAGCCGGATTGGGATAGATCGAAATGTCAGCTGCCGGGTGCTCTATATTTGCCGTGCTCAGGGTATTTGTCGTAAACAGGCTGGAAACTTCCGTTGTGGACAGGGCATAATTGTAAATTTTAAGGTCATCCAGGTAACCGGTGAAATAGCCCCCCGCACCCGTCTCCGTCAGCCCAAGCGTAAAGATATCGGCATTCTTTACCGTATTCCATGTCCGCGCAAGGCTTCCTAAAAACACCCCATTTCTAAAGATGTTCGAATTCAGACCATCATACGTGAAGACGAAATGGGTCCAGCTGCTATCTTGAATAGCGGGCATCGAATGGCTTCCTCCTACGGCTCCAAAATGGTAAACCGTATTCGGATTGAGATAGGCACCATTATAAGCGGTATTTGTTCCATAGCTGTAAATGAAGTTATAGCCCGCGCTTACCTGATCCAGCTTTACCCAAATTGAAATACTCCTTGGGCTGTTGCCATACGGAAGTCCCGGTATAGTGGCGGTTGTTCCATTATTCACCACCAACAAGGCCGAATTCGGGTTCCCATTACGATCAGTCGACAGATTCGTACCATCATTACCGGCAAACGCATGCGCTCCTTCAGTGTTGGCATAGGTATTGTCAAAAGTATATTCTGAAAGCAATAAGTTGTCGGGTACAAAAAAGGTGTTCACAGCAGATGTGGTGGTGCCAGCGCTATTGGTCGCCTCAATCTGGTAATAGTAGGTTGTATTCGGCTGAAGTCCGCTTAAAGCCGCACTTACAGCGGTATTTGTACTTCCGTTGGCAACACCGCCGACCGCTTCAGAAGTCAAGGCATCTGAAGTTAAGCCATACCGCACCAGCGAGGTCGTACTGCCGTTATTGGCATTCAGCGTATAGCTTACCAGCCCTGCCCCATTAGAACCGAAAGCGGTAATGGAGCCAATCGTTGGTACTGTAGCGTTAGCGGGTAAGGTTGTTATTACTATTGTCGCCGAAACGGTTGAGAGGTTGCCGCAGGAAACACCGGTATTACTGGTCAATCTCACAAAATATTGGGTCCCCGGCAATAACCCGGTGATATCTTTTGAGAAGTTTTGTCCTGAAAATACCGTAATCGATGGCACGGTGGTCTGATTGGCAAAGCCTGAATTCGTTGCATAATTTACCTGAACTGCAGCACCCTGAGGGCAATTTGCAGCGGCATAGTAATTAATGGTAGCCCCTACCGCCGTAATGTTGCTCGCCGAAACACTGTTGATCGTAGGCTGCGCGAACACCCCGGCAGAGAGGGTAAAAATGGACATTAGTAGTAGTTTTTTCATATTTTTCGGTAATTAATTCCCTGCAAAAATGGCATGATTACCTTAACCTTATAAAACATTTCCATGAAGTGTACCAAGCCGTTCATGAATGGTACTGATTTTTACACCGGCGGTATTTCGATTCGCCATTCAAAATGTTTGCTCCAGTGGATTATTTAATATCTTTAATGGCTGTTACCAAAATCGTTTACTATTAAAGCCGTAATCCCATGCTGAAGATCTTATTAATCGCTATTGCACTTTTCTTTGTAACATATACCCTGAAAGCACAGCAAAGTACCGCGTCCAAACAGGTTTCTACTTTTACGATTGACGCACCACAGTTGCATACAACAAAGAAAATCTGGGTTTACCTGCCTAAATCGTATGCTCAAAATCCCGAAAAAAAATACCAGGTCATGTACATGCACGATGCGCAGAATCTTTTCGACCGCAAGACGGCCTATGCGGGCGAATGGGAAGTTGATGAAACACTCGACAGGCTTGATGCCAATGTTATCGTTATCGGTATTGAACACGGCAACGACAAACGGATTGATGAACTGACGCCTTTTAAGAATGAAAAATATGGTGGTGGCCAGGCGGATGCTTACCTTGACTTTATTGTGACCACCTTAAAACCTTACGTTGATAAAAATTACCGGACAAAAACCAAAGCCAGGCATACGACAATTTTCGGGAGTTCGCTTGGCGGACTGGTGTCTTTTTATGCGGTTTTGAAATACCCTGATGTCTTTGGGAAAGCAGGTATCTTCTCCCCTTCATTCTGGTTTACTAAAGACATCTATGACCTGATGGAAAAAGCCCCGAAAACGAAAGCCAGGATCTATTTTCTTTGCGGAGACAGCGAAAGTAAAGACATCGATGTGGTAGCGGATGTCGAAAAAATGCACAGGCTTCTTGATGAAAACCGTTGCTATTGCCTGCATCTTACCGAGAAAGTAATTGTAAAGGGCGGTGAGCACAATGAAAAATTGTGGCGCGAAGGTTTTGAAAAAGCGTATCTTTGGCTGAAATAACGTACACGGCGTATGGTACAGGGTGCAGGTTTTTAGTCAGACCCGCTTCGCTGAGACCTGAACGCCGGACCCTGAACCCTGAACTGAAATGAACAACAACGATATATTTAAGAAACTCCGTGTGGCATTGATGCTCCGCGACGACCAGATTATAGAGATCCTGCAACTGGTGGATTTCCGTATTTCAAAAGCAGAACTTGGTGCATTTTTCCGCAATGCAGATCATCCGAATTATATGGAGTGCGGTGATCAGGTACTGCGTAACTTCCTCAATGGGCTGGTCATTCACCTGCGTGGAACCAAGGAAAATCCTAAAAACCCAAATGATGTTATCGCGGCCAACAAGGCTCAGGCGAATGCTGGCTTAAAAGTTGCCGGTCCTAAAGAACCCAGTGTTAAAAAGCCGGTAACCAAGAAGCCGGTAAAACAATTCAATGCGAAGAAATCAGCGCCGAAAAAGCCTGAGATTGTCGAGAAAGTGCAATATAAAAACGGGAAAAATAAAAAATAGCAGGTCGTTCCTGTGCCCGCTTTATTTTGCGGTTGCCGCGTATTCCGGTGTCTCCATCAGACTGTATTTCCACAACTAATAAATAGTTACGCTATCGCAGGTGGCCTAAATTTTCTATATTTGGTAACCAATTTTAAAAACGATACACTATGGCTGCAGTCAATCCTTACCTTACGTTTAACGGGAATTGCGAAGAGGCGTTCCTTTTTTATCAATCTGTTTTCGGTGGTGAATTTCCCTACCTCGGAAGATACAAAGACATGCCGCCGTCGGAAGATGGCAAAACCTGTGCTCCTTCAGAAGAAAATTATATTATGCACGTATGCCTGATGATTGGCGATACGGTATTGATGGGCAGTGATGCCTCTGAAAGCTTTGGCGGTACTGTAGTGGCGGGAACCAATTTTTCCATTTCGATCAATACCGACAGCCGTGAGGAAGCCGACCGCTATTTTAATGGATTGTCTGCGGGCGGCGTTCCGTATATGCCGATGAACGATACGTTCTGGGGTGCCTACTTCGGGATGTTGACCGACAAGTTCGGTATCAACTGGATGGTGAACTTCGATGAAAAACCTGCGGCATAACGATGCGTAAATTCCTTTTAATTTTAATCATTACAGTCTGTCATCCTGCCATCGCGCAGGATGCGGCTTATATTACGAAAAGTAATATTCATTATTACGGTGACTCGATCAACAAATCCGATGCTTATATCAATGAGCGCTGTGTGCTGGACTTGTATTATCCTGCAAAAGAAAAAAACTTCGCGACGGTAGTGTGGTTTCATGGCGGCGGACTGACCGGAGGCAGCAAGGAACTCCCGAAAGCGCTGATGCAACAAGGGATTGCCGTGATTGGTGTCAATTACAGGCTTAGCCCGAAGGTCAAATCGCCTGCATTTATTGAAGATGCGGCGGCGGCGGTAGCGTGGGCATTTAAGCACATTCCGCAATATGGGGGCAGCAGCAAACTGATTTTCGTGGCCGGGCATTCTGCGGGCGGCTATCTGACCGCCATGATTGGCCTGGACAAAAAATGGCTGAAAGTGCATGGCATTGATGCGAATGATATCGCCGGGCTGATTCCGTTAAGCCCTCAGGTGATTACGCATTTCACAATCCGGCAGGAAAGGGGGATTCCCGAAAAACAACCGATTGTTGATGACATGGCGCCTTTGTTTCATGTACGTGCCGATGCACCGCCGCTGTTATTGATTACTGGTGACCGCGAAATGGAAATGCTCGGGCGTTATGAAGAGAATGCCTACCTGGCGCGGATGATGAAAATTAACGGGCATCAGAAAACGACGTTGTATGAGATTCAAGGGTACGGGCATGATATGACCGCGCCTGCGTTTCCGATCCTGTTGAAGGAGATACGGCAAATTGGTGCGGCTAAGCTGCAAGACAAAAACTAAAAAAATCCCGGCCATGCAGCCGGGATTTTCTTATTACAACAAGAGCATATTCCCTAATTTACTTTCACCAAAGTGTATTTGATAAACAATTGCATTCCGGGTTCCACGCCTTCGGTACCGGTGAGGTCGGCACGTACCTTCATTTCGGTTGCTGAAAGGCTTAACAACTCAAAAATTATCCCATCCTCTGACGGATGCGTAATGGTGATCCAATTGCCGTCTTTCGACCAATTGCCTGCATTCGGGCTAACGGCGCAATTTGGGTCGTAATACCCATTTTCGAAAACAGCGTTTTCCTTAAACTCGAAATAGTCATTATCATCGCAGCCGGGTTGGTTGTTCTCATAATCCATCTCGGGCGAATTCACCCCGTTAGCAGTGTAGCTTCGTTTGTCCAATGCCCACCGGCCTAAAATGGAAGCGGTAGCGGTATCAGATGAATCGTTATCCTGTGAACAGGATACCATCGAAATTCCGACAAAAAAAACAGCAAGCAGTAATAGTGTGAATCGATTTTTGAAGATTTTCATAATGTAGATTTTGTTTGGTTATTAAAATTGTCCTGTGACAATCTATTAGTCAAATGTAGACCGGACCATCAAACCTGACAATACCACATTAGTAGTAATTACTGATCAAAAAAAAGCCCCCAAACGGTGGCTACCATTTGGGGGCAAAATATTAATCAGCGGTATTTCTTAAGTATCCACAACAGTTTGGAAACACTGTCAGCCAGATACGTTTATTCTTATTTACTCAAAGCTGCCTGAACCTGATCGGCTGCTTCCTGGAATTGTACTGCAGACAGAATCGGCATTCCGGAATTGTCAATCATTTCTTTGGCCAGTTCAGCGTTTGTACCCTGTAAACGAACGATAATCGGCACTTTAATGCTGTCACCCATGTTTTTGTAAGCATCGATAACGCCTTGGGCCACACGGTCACAACGTACGATTCCACCAAAAATGTTGATCAGGATTGCTTTTACGTTCGGGTCTTTCAGGATGATGCGGAAAGCCAGCTCAACACGTTTTGCGTCAGCGGTTCCTCCAACGTCCAGGAAGTTTGCAGGCTCGAAACCGGCATACTTAATCAGGTCCATCGTAGCCATCGCCAGTCCGGCACCATTTACCATACAGCCCACGGTACCGTCAAGGTCAACATAGTTTAATCCGGCTGCCTTTGCTTCCACTTCGATTGGGTTCTCTTCACGTACATCGCGCATTTCTGCCAATTTCGGGTGTCTGTACAAGGCGTTGTCATCAAGATTCACCTTGGCATCCACTGCGATGATCTTGTTGTCTGAAGTCTTCAACACGGGGTTAATCTCAAACATTGAGGCATCAGAACCGATATAAGCATTGTATAGAGCACCTACAAAAGATACCATTTCCTTGAAAGCGTTTCCTGAAAGTCCAAGATTGAATGCAATCCTGCGCGCCTGGAACGCCTGCAATCCCACTGAAGGATCAATTTCTTCGGTAAAGATCAAATGTGGCGTGTGCTCTGCCACTTCCTCGA
>CALRKC020000141.1:0-6507 GCA_943367895.1 Erythrobacter sanguineus
CATTACATCGGGATAACGTCGGATGGGCGAAGTAAAATGCGAGTAGTAATCAAAAGCAAGTCCGTAATGCCCAATATTATCAGTAGAATATTTGGCTTTGCTCATGCTTCGGATGGTCAGGGTATCTACAAGATTCTGCTCTTTTTTGCCCTGTACGTTCTGAAGTAAGTTGTTCAGTGAATGGGAAATATCCTGCTTTGATTTGAAATTGATGCTGTAACCAAATTTTGAAATAATCGTCTGAAGGTTAATCAGTTTATCTTCATTCGGTTCATCATGGATCCTGTAAACAAACGTCTTTTTTTGCTTGCCTATAAATTCCGCCACTTTCCTGTTTGCCAGTAACATAAATTCCTCAATCAGGTGATTGGCATCTTTTGACTGCTTGAAATAAACACCGATGGGTTCCGCATTCTCATTAAGATTGAATTTCACTTCCACTTTATCAAATGAAATCGCACCTTCAGCCATTCTCTTACTGCGCAGGATTTTGGCTAAATCATCGAGTTTCAAAGTCGCCTCAACAATCGGGTCAGGCACTTTATAAGCTTCGCCTGTCAGTGAAATTTCAGCGGGAATCGTCTTGTCTTTGGTTTCAATAATGTACTGTGCTTCTTCATACGCAAAACGCTGGTCAGAATAAATTACGGTCCTTCCAAACCATTGATTCACCACAACTGCTTTTTCTGTCAGTTCGAAGATGGCTGAAAACGTATACTTTTCTTCATGTGGCCGAAGTGAACAGGCAAAATTCGACAATACTTCCGGAAGCATAGGAACGACACGGTCTACCAGATAAACCGAAGTACCACGCTGGTAGGCTTCATCATCCAGGATAGTGCCTTCTTCAAGGTAGTAAGATACATCGGCAATGTGGATACCGATTTCGTAATTGCCATTTTCCAGTTTCTTGAATGACAATGCATCATCAAAATCCTTGGCATCTTTTGGGTCAATCGTGAAAGTCAGTGTATCACACATATCCCGGCGGTTTGCGATTTCCTCAGGATGAATTTCCGTATCGAGTTTTTGGGCAAAAACTTCCACTTCAACCGGGAAATCATAGGGCAAACCATATTCCGCTAAGATCGCATGAATTTCTGTATCGTGTTCGCCGGGCTTTCCAAGGACTTTGATGATTGATCCAAACGGGCTGTCGGCTTTCTTTGGCCAGTCTTCTATTTTTGCAATCACAACGTCGCCCTGTTCTGCGTCGCCAATGTTATCTTTCGGGATAAAAATATCAGTGTACATCTTGGCATTGGCAGTAGAAACAAAAGCGAAATTTTTCTGTATGTCAATGACACCGACGAATTCTGTCTTGTCGCGTTCAATCACTTCAATCACTTCACCTTCAGGACGTTTTCCTTTTCTTCGGTTGTAAACGTACACTTTGACCTTGTCTTTATCCAAAGCATGGTTCAAATTATTTGTGGGGATAAAAACGTCTTCATCGAACTCGTCCTTACAAATAAAATAAGCCGTTTTCCGGCTCGTCATGTCAATAGTTCCCTCGTAATAATCTTTACTAATGGCTTTTACAAGGTATTTTCCGGGTTCAGATTCAATAATTTTATTTTGTGAAGCAAGAATCTTAAGATCTTTTATAATTTCATTTCTGCTTTTGGTATCGTCTACGTCGAGGATGGCTGCAATTTGCTTGTAGTTAAATCCCTTATTGGCATGCGCTGCCAGTATTTTCAATATTTTTCCTGAGAAATCCTTCTCTTTTTTTCCAAACTTTTTTGGTTTATGACTCATATATCTTTTCTTAAAAACGGAAAATTACAAATAAGAATCTACAACGCTTCCATTACCTTTAACATTTATAAAAAATATAACGCTTGCCAGAACCGGAAAGATAGATTTTCAAAACCGATAGTTTTCAACATTAATTAAAAACATCAGAAAAAAGAAAGATGAAATTTTAAAATTTTGGTGGTTATTATAGCGTGTTAATAGCTGGTATAAATTTTGAAAAGATTGTATTGGAATGCCGTTTATACTTCTTATAACAATTTACTAACATTAAATTTACATTTCAATACGCTGAAAATGAAGAAAATTTTAGTTTTAATTAACAAGTGTTGACAACACAAAAACGAATCGGATTGTTGTAAAGTATGTTATTAAAAACTGTTGATAAGGTGATGTCAGAGTATGGAAAACTTATCAAAAAAATCAGCTAACATTTCTTGCATTTTTCATTCCTGTTTTGGATTAGCAATTAAAACGATACAACCAAAAAAAACTTCTGAAATTTCATCCTGAGTTATAAACAAAATCTGTTAATTTAAAGTTGGCTGGATATCAAGTGTTTGTAAAATATATCAACATTGGAATAATTTAACATTTATGTAAAGAAATTTGGATTAAACTTAAAGGAAGCATTTGACATTGCCGTTGTAAAAGATTGTAACTAACTTTGCCTGACACAACTAAACTTCACAACATGAAAATTTCGATCGGAAACGACCACGCGGGCCCGGATTACAAAAAAGCAATTGTAGCCATGCTGGAATCAAAAGGACATCAGGTAACCAACCATGGCACTGACAGCACAGACAGCGTGGATTATCCGGATTTCGGGCATCCCGTGGCTGAAGATGTCGAAAGTGGAAAGGCTGAATTTGGCATCGTCATCTGCGGAAGCGGAAACGGTATCAACATGACGGTCAATAAACACCAGGGCATCCGATCAGCATTGTGCTGGACCAAAGAAATTTCGGCGCTGGCGCGCCAACACAACAATGCGAACGTCATCAGCATTCCCGCGCGGTTTACCTCGATACCGCAGGCTGTTGAAATGGTTGATACGTTCCTGAATACCGCTTTTGAAGGCGGCCGCCATGCCAACCGCGTCGAGAAGATAGCCTGCACCTAAAATTGCCAATGACAAAGTAATTCCGACAGCGCCGCCCGGTTTTGATCTTGATGTCAGTGACAAAATCGCGGTAAAATAAGGCTTTAGGCATAAATGCCGTATAAATGTCATATAAAAACCGTCATCATTTGGCTTTCTCCGGATATAATTTTGTCCAAACTTTAAAATCAACAACATGGAATCTATTGGAGAAAGAATTTCAAAAGTAAGAAAGCAAAAAGGCATGTCGCAGGAACAGCTTGCGGACCTGTCAAAAATCAATTTGCGGACCTTGCAACGTATCGAGAAAGGCGATAACGAGCCGCGCGGAAACACCCTGAAGCAAATCTGTGAGGTTTTAAATATCAATATTGAAGAGCTCGTAGATTATGGAAAAGTCGACGACCGGAAGTACCTTATTTTTCTCCATCTATCGGTGATGACGGGAATTATCATCCCTTTGGGAAATATCATCCTGCCGGCTATTTTATGGCTTAACAAACGCGACAGGATTGTCGATGTAGATGTGCATGGAAAAAGCATACTCAATTTTCAAATCCTCTTTACCATCCTGGTAAATGTCTTTTTGGTTATCGCGGTTTATGGAAGAATATCTCATGAATACCGGATTCCGTCTTTTTTTTACATTTATTACCTGTTGATACTGCTGGCACTACTTTACCCAATTTTCGTTGCCTCAAAAATCAATAAAGGAAATAATAGAAAATTCTACCCGAATCTGATTAGATTTGTGAAATAAGAACCAAAATCTCATTTCATAAATGACCGCCGTCCAATTCATACAAAATCAGGTAAATACCGCGCCTAAAAACATTGAAAACACCTTAAAATTTTTAGCGGAAGACTGTACCATTCCGTTTATTTCACGCTATCGGAAAGACCAGACAGGAAACCTTGATGAGGTTATTATTGAGCAGATAGCGAAACTGAATTCCGGTTACGAAGCTATCATCAAGCGAAAAGAGGCCATCCTGAAATCGGTGGAAGAACAAAACGCGCTGACGCCCGAATTCCGCCAAAAGATTGAGCAGAGTTTTGACCTGCAGGAACTCGAGGATTTTTACCTGCCTTATAAAAAGAAGAAAAAAACCAGGGCAGATGTTGCCCGCGAAAACGGACTCGAGCCATTAGCCAAAATTATAATGGCGCAGGGCAACGATGATGTCGATTTTATTTCGACGCGGTTCCTGAATAAAAATGTCAAAAACGAGGACGAAGCGCTACAGGGCGCCCGTGATATCATTGCGGAATGGGTGAACGAGAATATTTACGTCCGAAAGCAGCTGCGCCGTTTGTATCACAGGACCGCACTGATTGAAACGAAGGTATCAAAATCTAAAAAAGACGATGAGGCCGCACAGAAATTCAATCAGTATTTCGATTGGTCGGAAAGCCTTACCAAAGCACCGCCACACCGGCTTTTAGCAATGTTGCGCGCGGAAAGCGAGGGTTTTGTAAAATTAAAAATTGATATTGAAAACGAAGCGGCTTTTGATCTTGTCAGCCAGATTATTATCAAAAAAAATAACGACACCACACCGCATATCACGCTCGCGATTGAAGACAGCCTGAAGCGACTGCTCTCGCCGGCGATTTCAAACGAGGCCCTGCAGGAAGCCAAAGCCAGGGCGGATGCCAATTCAATCCAGGTTTTCGCAGCGAATTTAAGTCAGCTGCTGCTCGCGCCGCCGTTGGGTGAAAAACGCATTCTCGCTATTGATCCGGGTTACCGCAGTGGCTGTAAAGTCGTCTGCCTCGATGAAAAAGGCGATTTGCTTTACAATGAGACGATTTATCCGCATGCGCCGCAGAACGAAAGCGCGATCGCGATGAAGAAAGTAAAGTCGATGGTCAACGCATATAAGATTGAGGCCATTGCAATCGGGAACGGCACTGCTTCCCGCGAAACCGAATTTTTTATTAAGAAGATTGCGTTTGATAAGCCCGTACAGGTTTTTGTGGTCAGCGAAGCCGGCGCCTCGGTCTATTCAGCATCTAAGATTGCAAGAGAGGAATTTCCATCGTATGATGTAACGGTACGGGGATCAGTTTCGATTGGAAGAAGATTATCGGATCCGTTGGCGGAATTAGTGAAAATCGACCCGAAAGCCATTGGAGTAGGTCAGTACCAGCATGATGTCGATCAGGGGAAACTGAAGGAGGAACTCGATACGGTTGTCGTGCGATGCGTGAATTCTGTCGGGATCAACATCAATACGGCAAGTAAGCATTTATTGTCATATGTGAGTGGCATCGGGGAGAAGCTGGCTGAGAATATTGTGCAGTACCGAACAGAAAATGGGCCGTTTGAAGACCGGAAACAGCTGAAAAAAGTACCGCGTCTGGGCGATAAAGCGTTCCAGCAGGGCGCTGCTTTTATCAGGATTTCAAATGCCAAAAACCCGCTGGACAATTCGGCGGTGCATCCGGAAGCCTACCCGATTGTGGAGAAAATGGCCAAAGACCTGAAAATATCCGTAAATGAGCTCATTGCGAACAAGGAAAAAACCGCACTGATTGGACCTGAAAAATACGTAACCCCTGAAATCGGTTTGCTTGGATTGAAAGACATCATCCGCGAACTGGAAAAACCGGGACTGGACCCGAGAAAAGCGGCAAAAGTGTTTGAATTTGACAGCAACGTCAGGACGATTTCCGATTTAAAAAGCGGAATGGTCTTACCGGGAATCGTAAATAACATTACTAATTTCGGCTGTTTTGTTGATATCGGGATTAAGGAAAGCGGTCTGGTGCACATCTCACAATTGCGTGAAGGCTTTGTTTCCGATGTGAATGAGGTGGTGAAGTTACACCAGCATGTACAGGTGAAGGTGACTGAAGTCGACGAAGCGAGGAAAAGGATACAACTCAGTATGGTTTTATAAAAAAATCCCGGCTTAAACCGGGATTTCATTTAAATTTTTTCGTCTTCCCTGCGTTGTGCAGGAGCTTCCTCTTCGCCCTTGGCAGCGTTCTTGAACTCTTTTACGCCGCTTCCAAGTCCTCTCATCAGTTCCGGGATTTTCTTTCCGCCGAACAAAAGCAATACAATTGCAAGAACAAGGATTACTTTCATCGGTGTAATTTCTCCCAGGAAAAAATATAGTGTATTCATGATATTTATGTTTATACCCAAATATAGGCATTAATTATTTAAAAATAGGCCCATTTAAGCTTTCTCTTCATCCTGTGGTGCCGGTGGGGGCGTAAGCGGTGAAGTCGGCGCAATCGGATCTGTCGAAACTGGTTTTTTCGGTTCTGCAGGCTTGTCGTCTTTTGCAGCATTCTTAAACTCTTTTACTCCACTTCCAAGGCCTCGCATCAGTTCCGGGATTTTCTTTCCACCAAAAAGCAACAGTATAATTATAATTACAAAAATTATTTCGGGACCACCAAATTCACCGAGGAAAACCATTGAAGAAATCATATATAAGCAATTAAAATAGGGTAACAAAGGTATAAAAAATCTTTGGGCTAAATCTAAAGCGGTTTTTATTTGTGATTATTTTATAATAAAAAGCCAACCCTGCGTTATGTTACTGCGCTTTCCCAAACCCACAGCGATAAATTTTTATATTTGTAGCACAAATACGTACCATGTCGGATAAAAGACTCAAAAGACA
>CALRKC020000142.1:0-6505 GCA_943367895.1 Erythrobacter sanguineus
ACCGACATCCAAACCGTTAGCCTCCCTCCTACCGGTGGCTGGCAAACCTGGAATACCGTTAATTCTCAGGCGGCGCTTCCTGCCGGAAGATACGTAGCACGATTTACGGTGGTTGATCCGGGTTTTAATTTCAACTGGGTGAACCTCAACCTCATTGTTGCCGACGATGACAACGACAATGTATCCAACAGCAACGATACCTGCCCAAACACACCCTCAGGCGATGTGGTCGACTTTAATGGCTGCACGATTTTCAGCCTGCCATTCAATAATTTTTCGATTCAAAATACCGCCGAGACCTGCAGAAATGCAAACAACGGCAGCATCGCGATCACTTCAGCGGCAAACCACCCGTTTCTGGCGACATTGAGCGGTACTGCTGACGATACTGAGAATTTTACGACGAGTACTTCCTTCGAAAATCTTGCCGCGGGAAGCTATACCCTTTGCATCACCATTCCTTCAATTCCTACCTTTAAAAGATGCTACACTGTTGTAGTGCAGGAGCCTGTTGATCTTGCGGTTTTGTCAAGACCTTCTGCAGAAGAATATAATGTGACGATTGATATGACCGGAGGCAGTTTCTACCGGATCAACCTGAATGGCATTATTTACACGACAGACCAGAATGCCATTACGTTAAATGTAAAACCGGGGCTGAATACCCTCGAAGTAAAAACCGACAAAGAATGTCAGGGTATTTACCGAAAGCAATTTATGGTTGACGATGCCTTATTGGTTTTCCCAAATCCCGTGAACGACAACATGCTGTATTTTTCGATACCGCCGCAACAAAACCAGCAAGTCAATGTTGAAGTGTATTCGATGATGGGAAAACGTGTCTTTGACGGCAGCTTTCCTTCAGGCGAAACAAAATATGGTATCAACATCAGTTCACTGGCGGCAGGTACGTATGCCGTAAAAGTAATTTCCGACAGTTCTGTTTACAATTCTAAATTCATCAGGCAATGAAAATAATATCAAAATACATCCTTACAGCCGCCTGCTTTTCCCTGATAAGTTGCGGTGGCGGTGGCGGAGGTGGCGAAAGCAACGGCGAAAATCCCACAGCGGCCCTACTCATTTCACCAATTAACAACTCCGAATGCCTCTCAGGGGAGAACATTTCCGACACCCAAAGCAGGGTGACCTTCGAATGGAACCCATCGGACCATACGGACTCTTATTCCGTATACGTCAAAAACCTGAACACACAACAAACGATGCAGCATGAAGCCGGTGCCAATACGACACTCGGCATCACGCTGCTGAAAAGTACGCCTTTTTCCTGGTGGGTGGTTTCCAAATCGGCTAACAGTACCGTGCCTGCTACGAGCGAAAAGAGGAAGTTTTACAACGCCGGCGATGGTGTAGTCAATTACGCCCCTTTCCCTGCGGAAGCCGTTGCTCCGGGCAACAGCAGCTCGGTGCCGGGACCGAAAGTCAATTTTCAGTGGAACGGCAGCGATGTCGACAATGACGTGATTGAATACAAATTGTATCTGGACACCAACAGCAATCCCACTACTTTGAAAGGCTCCACTTCATTGGAAACACTGACTGACATTCCTGTTTCAGGCAATACGACCTATTACTGGAAAGTCGTCACCAGGGACCAGGCAGGCAATACATCAGACTCTCCTGTTTTTCAGTTTAAGACGTTGTAGCATGAACTATAAAATTACATGGCTTTGGATGCTCATGCCTTTTCTGGCGATCAGCCAGGTACAGAGGGACACCATACATGTATTTTATTTAGGAGGACAATCCAATATGGAAGGCTTCGGGAAAACTTCCGAACTGCCTGATGCACTCCGGAAGAAATTCAATAATGCTTATATCTTTCACGGCAACCCTGCCGGGGATGGAGATCCCACAGGCGGACTGGGCACATGGGAAGCCCTGCAACCGGGACATGGGACGGGATTCGCTTCAGACGGAAAAACCAACAAACGCGCTGATCGTTTTGGCATTGAACTAACTTTCATAAGCCGCCTGCAGGAATTGTTCCCGAACAGGAAGTTTGCGCTGATCAAATATGCCCGTAACGGCTCCGGGCTGGACAGCATCGCCAAAGGTGACTTCGGCTGCTGGGAACCCGATTATGTTGGCAATGGCGAGAATCAATACGACTCCTTCCTGAAAACTGTCCGCGCTGCGATGGCCGTTAAGGACATCAACAACGATGGTAAGGAAGATGTATTAATCCCATCGGGAATCCTATGGATGCAGGGCGAAAGCGATGCCTACGGGGATGAGGCCGTTGCGCACCGCTATTATCAAAACCTGAAGCGCCTGATGGGGCTGATGCGCGCAGCCTTAAGAAACAATGATCTTCCCGTAATCATTGGGAAAATCACGGACTCAGGCGACGAACCGGATGGCAAAGTCTGGAGTTATGGTGAAGTCGTTCAGGCGGCGCAGGAAAAATTTGTGATGACCGACAGGCACGCTGCCATCATCCGCAGCACCGCCGGTTACGGATATTCGGACAAATACCACTACAATACGGCAGGCTATCTCGACTTCGGGAAGCAGTTTGCCGATGCCATCGCAAAGTTTAGATTCTGGAAATAGATTTTTTATTTTTTTGTTTTGGGAGCCTCGTTGAAAAACGGGGCTTTTTTACGGGCAGAAATTGCGGCTGAAATTGAGTTCATGGTTAATGCCTGAAATTAAATTTTCCAACGTGGAGCTATACCTAAAATCTGCGCCAGCGGGTAAAGGATAAAAATGTTGGTATGCGTGTGGGCAGGGAATGCAATTTCGCGCTATCGGGCCAATTATTTTTTACATTTTGATGAAAGGCACGAGCGTGACGCTCACGCCGGCGAGGGGATTTAAACAAATATATTAAAAAACAATTGCATTGATTTATGAAGACATCCCCCCTCACCTCCTCAACATCCCCTTCACCTCCCCAACGCTCTTCTCTCCTAAAAACTCCTCGATCGTCTTCATGTCAGAAACGGGCTTTAGCGTTTCAATAGCATTGAGGGCATGATTGGGTGGCAGTTGCATGTCGCGCAGCGCAAAAAGGTCGTTGGGCGTACAGTTCAGGTTGAGGCAGATTCTGGTGAGCTGCTTCATATTCAGCTGTGAAGCCTCTCCCCTGAGCAATTTGGTTGTTGAAGTGGAACTGATGCCGATGCGCTTCAGGAACGCGTCCGGATATTTGATGCCCCGGCTTAGCATCACGGACATCAGGTTAATTACAATACTGCTTTGGTCCGGGTCGAGTTTTCCCCGCTTCGTCCTTTTCATGGGTCAAAGGTGTTAATGGTTAGAGCGGGGACTCACTCAAAACTAATAAAAAAAATGTAACGCCCACACGCCCGCGTTTTTATTTTTCTTACAAATTTTCAGTACACCCTGACGGGTATATGCTCAGGAAGTAACCCAACTATCCTAAAAACCAATTTTAGACTATTAAAAAGGCTTACTGGCGTAATACAAAGTCTTTGTAACTTATTAAAGCATTCAATGGAAGCCTTAAAAAGTCTCCTACTCATTTTAAAGATGCCTGTATTCACTATAAAAACACTTACTAAACCAATAAAGCATCTTTCACAATCCTTACAACATTTAGTAAGACCATTATAGCAGTCCGGGATCCATAATGGGTCTAAATTACTGTCCAAAACCGGCTGTTTTTTGGCAGTCAGGGGCGTTTTTTCCTACATTCGGGATACTGATGGTCCCCACCTGATCAGTAACCTTTAAATACTTATCATATGACCAAAGACCAGGAAGCTTTCTTCGCCATGGCGTTGAAAGTAAAGAACTACGGGACCAAGAATGCCGCTTCCATGACCGCCGTGCCCGCCGTGGCAAGCCTTTACACCCAATTGGGCACCTACATCACCCAGCTCATCGCAGCCGATACGGGCAGCCGTGCCGACATCACGGGCTACGCCGTCGGCAAAAATGCGAAGCGGCAGGCTGTCGAGGCACTGGCACTGAAGCTGAGTACGGCCGTGACTTCGTATGCCGTGATGAACAATGATCCGGTACTGCGCAACCGTGCCGATTTTAACATGAGCAGCTGGTACAGCGTCAGTGAGGATGAGCTGGTAACACAGGCGAGCATCGTGAAAAACCTTGCCACACCAATAGGCGCCGCGCTTGTACCCTTTGGCGCAGCCGTTGCCGATATCACCGCTTTAGGTACCGCCCTGACAGCGTTTATCGACTCGATTTCCGATCCGTCGCTCGCGATTGACCAGCGCAAGAGTGATAACAAACAGGTGGTGACCCTGATCGGGAACATCCGGGATTTGTTTGACGAGAAACTCGACGTGCTGATGCGCAGCTTTGTCGTCAACAGCCCCACCGTGTACAACCTTTACAAATCGGCTCGTGCGATTGACGTCAACGGCGCGGTGCATGCGCCCACGGCTACTGTTACCGTGCCTCCCGCCACGATTATGACCGTGCATACGGCAGCGGCTTACGACCCGGATACCTTTTATACGCTGGAAAACCAGGGGCCGGGCACGATGCAGTTCAGCCTTTCGACGGCCAATGACCATGAGGGCTCTGATCCGGTGCTGCTTGGTGCCGGTGAGACAAGATCGAGACTGGCCGCCAATCTCGCCACGTCGGGAACGTTCCTTGTCGCGAATAATCCGGGCACTGAAAGTGTGGTATTGCGGATTTGGGTGGAGTAATCAGTCGCAGTAGACAGTCGCAGTAGACAGTGAAAACGCGAGCTGAAACCGAGACTGAATACTTCTAATAAAAAACCCGGCTCAGTGATTGAGCCGGGTTTTTTCATTAATTAAGATTTATGGTTTGTTACTGCATACTGCGACTGAGACTGCCTACTATTTAAGCTTTCTTCAACATCACCTTTTCCTGTGTAAACTGGTAAGCGGCATCAAGGAATTCAATCATCTTGCTCCAGTTTTTGTTCGGTTCGTAGTAATTCTTGTATACTTTGGTGGTCTTGATCACCAGCTTGTTGCCTTCTACCGTTGCAGCGCTGATAAACGAACCGGTTTCATTGTCTATTTTCTTGTTCAGTTTCTCCAGTCCCGTCGCGGTGTAACCCTGCGGAATTTCCAAAACAATCTCATTATCGAAAGACCTCGGGAACGACATGTATATGTTGTTGGTACGCTCTTTTTCCTTTTTGTCGATTTCAACCTGCGAAGTAAGAAGCTTACCAATTTCAATAATCATATTCGGGCCTGCCTTTTTTACAAGGTTGTTTTTGACCGAAAAATGCTCCTCATAAACAAAAGGCGTCTGGCTGCCAAATCGTCCATTACTGGAGATTGTGCGCGTGGCTTCGTCAATTTCGAAATCAAACTCACCAGAAAGTTCCTTTTTACAGGCTTCCGCCTTTTCCGCCTTCAGCTTATTGATAAGGGCATCAAACTCCTTCTTGTATTGCTCCCTTTTCTTCTTGTTATTGACGCGGTCAAGCAAAGGCTCATTCGCATATTTGGCATAGTCTTCATTGACACAATCATAGAAGTCAAGCTTCGAATCCTGCTCCTGTATTTTCATCTGCCCTGTGTAGCTGCAAACGCGGTTCACTTTAAGGCCACTCATGTCGTCATCCAGCTGGGCGACCAGCCTGTTCGACGACTTATTGTCTTTCGCCGTGCTCGCGGGCAGCTTAACGCTCTGCGCATTGACAACCCTTTTTCCCTTGGCAACTTCCAGAACATAAGCATCGCTGTTCTCTATTTCGTCAGAGAACTGGTCTGCGCTGCTGAAGGGCGAAAAATACTGAAGGTATATCGGGGTTGGGGTATTGACCCGTAGCAGCACCGTCACGTCCTTCTGGATCAGCAAATCCTTGATTGGCCCGCAATAACGCGGCGTCGCGACGATGATGTCATAATCAATATTGCTCTTCTTGAGGAAGGCCATGAAATAATTGATGAACGATTCTTCAGAATTAAAGAATATCGGGTTTTTGTACAATTCGTAAGGGTAAAAAATCTTTGCCTTATCGGCTACCGTTGCCTCGATATACTGGGTATAAAACTGGTGCCTGGTGTAGTAATATACTTCGCGCACCTTTTCTTCGTCGGAGGCAAACTGGTTCTTCTTGAGGAATGCATTCACTGGAGACAAATCGCCAAACGGACGGAACTTTGAATCATAATACTTAAAGATATCTTCGTTGGTCACTTCCTTCTTCACGACACTTTCTTTTTCCGAAAGGAAGGCGTCGGCCAGCGCCTCAAACTTCCCGGATCTTGCAAAAAACACCTGGAATTTATAACACGGCATTTCTGCCAAAGGGTAAAACCAACGCGGAAATTCATTCTTTGGCAAATCAGCCGCCGTTAACTCATAATGCCTCTCATTGCCCTTCCCGCTTGGAATTTCCTTTAATTCCGGCGCGCCGTTATAGGTATTGAAATTGACGAAAAAATCATTTTCTGTCTGAAACCGAAGCTTGAATTCCATTGTTGGATACACATCGCCGAGCGGTGTTTCGATTGGGTCAAAACCCAGTTGATAGTTAGATTTGAAGGGCTCCGTA
>CALRKC020000143.1:0-6503 GCA_943367895.1 Erythrobacter sanguineus
TCCTCTATGATGGTTCCTATGAAGAATTCCGTAACAAACTGACGGAACTGGGCGAAACCCCAATCCCGAAATACATCAACCGTGAGGTCGTTCCCGAAGATGCGGAACGCTACCAGACGATTTATGCAAAGGAGGAAGGCGCTGTTGCAGCACCAACTGCCGGACTGCATTTTTCAAAACATCTGTTGAAAAGGCTCGAAATCAAAGGCATTAATTTCGCTGAGGTTACACTTCACGTCGGACTTGGAACCTTCAATCCGGTTGAGGTAGAAGACTTGTCAAAACACAAGATGGATTCTGAAGAACTCAAGATTACCCAGGAAGCCTGCGACGTCGTAAACAATGCGAAAAACAATAAAAAGCGCGTTTGCGCCATCGGTACCACTTCTATGCGTGCCATTGAAAGCTCTGTGTCTTCGGGAAAAACACTGAATCCATATGATGGTTGGACAAATAAATTCATTTTCCCACCGCACGATTTCAGTATCGCCGACTGTATGGTGACCAATTTCCATACACCAAAGTCCACACTTTTAATGATGATTTCCGCTTTCACGGGCCACGACCTGATGAAAAAGGCCTACGAAGAAGCGATCAAGGAAGGCTATAAATTTTATTCCTATGGCGATGCCATGCTGATTTTGTAAAACGAAATTCAAAATTTTAAATTCCAAATTCCGGGAGCTTCAGGCTTATTGGAATTTGGAATTTTTTTTAAGTTTTTTATGGGCGTTGCCTGCGGCCGGGCTTTTCGCTGCAATCTTTTCAGCCTTGCTTCGCCGGCTAAAAAGGATTTCCGCTGCAATCCCTAACGCGAACCACGCACCGCTACATCTGCAAACTTTCTACTTTCGACTTTCGACTCTTTTCTCTACATTTACGCCACAAATGAAAACACCATGACCTTCGAAAATACCCGCGATTTCGCAAAACAATTCGACGCAGAAGACCACTTGTCAAAATACCGTGACGAATTCATTTTCCCGAAAGTAAACGGAAAACAGGTAATTTACTTTACCGGAAATTCACTCGGCTTACAACCCAAGCGCACCAAAGCTTACATAGATGAAGTAATGGACGACTGGGCTAATCTCGCAGTTGAAGGCCATTTTTATGCCGAAAAGCCATGGTGGGACTATCATGAAAGGTTTGCAGCGCCACTAAGCACAATTGTTGGTGCAAAACCGTCAGAGGTGACCGTGATGAACACTTTGACGATTAACCTGCATCTGCTGATGGTCTCTTTCTACCGGCCTGAAGGCGCACGCTATAAAATCCTGTGTGAAGCCAAAGCTTTTCCAAGCGATCAGTACATGATCCAAAGCCAGGTAAAACACCATGGCTATGATCCAAAAGAAGCCATAGTCGAAATCCACAGGCGTGATGGTGAGCACAACATCCGCCATGAAGACATACTTCAAAAAATTGAAGAAGTCGGTGACGCGCTGGCATTGGTATTGATTGGCGGCGTCAATTATTATACCGGCCAGGTTTTCGATATCAAAGAAATTACGGAAGCAGGACATAAGGCGGGTGCAGTCGTTGGCTGGGATCTGGCACACGCTGCAGGGAATATCAAATTGGACCTTCACGACTGGAACGTAGACTTTGCTGCCTGGTGCAGTTATAAATACATGAATTCAGGTCCCGGAAATGCTTCGGGTTGTTTCATACACGAAAAGCACCACACAGATAAGGGCTTAAACCGTTTTGCCGGCTGGTGGGGACATAACAAGGCCAGGCGTTTCAAAATGGAACCTGATTTTGACCCGGTTCAGGGTGCTGATGGCTGGCAGGTCAGCAATTTGCCTATCCTGACACTTGCCCCGTATCTGGCCTCAGTCGAAATGTTTGCGGAAGTAGGAATGGATGCCTTAATCCAAAAACGCGATAAGATCACCGCTTACCTTGAGTTCATCCTCAACGAAATTGACAAGGAAGTCGACAGTACATTTGAAATCATCACACCTTCAAATCCTGCGGAAAGAGCTTCGCAATTGTCGGTTTTCCTGCACGGTGAAGGGCGTCCGCTGTTTGATTACCTCATGAAAAACGGTGTCATCACCGATTGGCGTGAACCGAACGTCATCCGATTGGCGCCGGTACCATTGTATTGTTCTTACGAAGACATGTACGACTTTGGTCAGATACTCAAAAAAGGGATTCTTGGATCTTAATAAAATAACAAAAGCCTGAATTTCATCAGGCTTTTGTTTTTAATCTAACAGCTGTAAATTTATTCCTTAATGATATTTAAGGATTTCACGCCGGTTTCTGTTTCTATTTTAACGATGTAATTCCCTTTTGAAAGACTTGAAGTATCCATTTTCATTTCACCGGAGTTCATTCCGGATTGATGGGCAATTTCCTGGCCCAGCATGTTGTATAACCGGACTTCAGAGATGTTTTCGGCTGCAGTGATATTAAGCGTATTTTGTACAGGATTCGGATAAGCACTCCATTTTTTATTTTCAATATCCCCGGTGCCCAATATCGCTTCATAGGTAATTGTCACGTGAAAAGTGTCGCCCAATACGCGATTATAATCCATGTTACAATCTGCGCCGCCATATGTACGCCAGGCACGGAGTTCGAATTCCACTGTGCCGGTAAGGTCGTTGGCAATCGTCAGGCCTTCCCTTAGGTAACTTTGTATTCCGCCGGTATTTCCTGTTCCCTGGGAAACGCCTTCCTCTTTTAACCCGCTGGTATTGCATTGTAATAAGGAGCGTTGCTCGGATTTCCAGCCATTTCCGGCGGTCTGCATGTCATAGGCAACAGCTGTTGATGTGATTTTATAACCGGAAGGCACATCAACATACAAAATACCCGGACAGGCATTTTCTGTATCTACTGTAACGGTTTCTGAAGTAGGATTTACGTATAGCGTATTGATGTCGCCGTCAGGGTAGGTAGTATCAAGTTGTCCGGTAGTAAATTCAACGAGCTGCCAGGAACCCTTGTCATTAGCACTGCAGTTCGAACGTACCCAGAAATAGTAGTTTTGGCCGGTTATCAGGTCTGATAAATTTACAGTGGTAGTCGAAGCACTAACATTACCCGTAGGATTTTGCGAGCTTGAGGGCTCAGTTGGGTCCGTAGTATAATAGTAGTCATAACCACCCGCCGGAGCAATCACAGACGGAGTCCATGAAACACTTGCGCCTGTCGCCGTACTTGAGGCATAGAACTCTGTGGGACTCGGACAGCTTCCAAGAACGTGGGCGCTCACCGCAAAAATATTGACGATCCCCTGTGCTGATGACGTTTTGGTGAAATCCATGCTGGTGATCATTTTGGCTTGATTTTCAGGAAGTATCGCGATTTCAATCTGGTAAAGGCGGGGATTTCCTGAAGGGTTTTCAATAGCGTCCGTCACTCGGTTTACGCGTCCGAAACCAGAGGTTATTACAGGAAGTGCGGTACTGTAAAACCAATCAGGTACTACAACGGCAGCAATTTCCTGCGCAGAGCCATCAGCAAAATAAATGTTTCCCGTAATGGTACCTGAACCGCTTCCCGTACAGGCCATAATATAAATTGTGGTGGCCATCACCTGATTTGAAAAAGTCAGTGAGCCTGTTTCTCCTTCGCTTTCAATCCGCAGGGAATTATTTTCATAATAGGGCGCAAACTGATAGCTCAGTCCGGAAATGGCTGTACTTTCCACCAAGCCCGAAACAGGCAGCGCGTATTCAGGAGGAGTATCGCCATCATTCGCCTGGAAATCGGCACTCATAAAGTTAAAGTCGGCAGCATCCATCGCAATGGAAGTAGATACCGCTGCGGGGTTAAGCCCGTCGGCAATCACATCAGCGGTAAAACCGAAATTTACCTGTAAGGGAACATAGTCCTGCGCATAGAGCGAGTAAAAAGGGAGCATTAAAAAAAAGAGTAATTGTTTTTTCATTTTAATTCAATTTGTTGGTTGATTGTTCGGACTAAAATAATCGTTTTTGGAATACAATTCTTAAATCCATTGTTTTTTAATAAATAAGTTAAAAAGAGAGAAATATTTAACAAAAATGTGATTTTCATAAAAACAAAGTGTATTAAATTTTGACATTCTGAATAATGGTGTTTTTCTTGTTTACGGGTCATAAATATTTGAACGATTTTCCGGATATTATGCTCAATATTATGTAATTTTGTAATCTCTTTTTACAAATTCCTGATGCAGAATCCCCTTAAAATTGCTGTTGTAGGCTCCGGACTGGTAGGGTCTTTACTGGCAGTGTATCTCAGGAAAGAAGGCCATACCGTTCACGTTTTTGATCGCAGTCCTGATATCAGGAAAATTCAGTTTTCAGGCCGCTCCATCAATCTTGCGATGTCTCACCGCGGTTGGAAAGCACTCGATACTGTAGGAATTGGAGATGAAGTCAGGAAGATTTCAATTGCCATGGACAAAAGGGCAATCCACGTCAAAGACAGGATTAGTTTTCAGAATTACGGGCGCGAGGGTGAAAGCATCTATTCGATCTCCCGGGGTACGCTGAACCGAAAAATGATTGACCTCGCTGAAGAGGCCGGTGCAACATTTTTCTTTGAACAGCGTATTTGGGATGTTACGCTGGCCAATGCAACGCTTCATATCGGTGAAACAGAAAGGGGTGAATGGAAGGACCTTAAATATGATATGGTGTTTGGAGCGGACGGCGCTTTTTCGAGGATTCGTCACCGGATGCAGCGGCAAAGCATGTTCAACTATTCACAGGAATTCCTGAAAACGGGCTATAAGGAACTCAATATCCCTCCCAATGCTGATGGTACCCATAAACTGGATAAAAATTCTTTTCATATCTGGCCAAGAGGGGAGTATATGCTGATTGCGTTGCCCAATTTAGATGGTAGCTTTACCTGCACGCTGTTTATGCCTTTTGAAGGTGAAAACTCTTTTGAACGGCTGGTCACCCATTCCGATGTGGTAGCTTTTTTCGAAAAAAACTTCCCGGATTCTATTGATGTTATTCCGGAACTCGCCGAAGATTTCTTTAAAAATCCCACGAGCACGTTGGTGACCATGAAATGTTATCCGTGGACTTACGAAGACAAAATTGCATTGGTTGGTGATGCCTGCCATGCGATTGTCCCATTTTACGGTCAGGGGATGAATGCAGGTTTTGAAGATATTTCCATTTTGTATGAGATGATGCAGCAATATGGTAATGATTGGGAGAAGATTTTTTCTGAATATCAGCAATCCAGAAAGCCCAACGCCGATGCGATCGCCGAATTGTCTTATCGGAATTTCATGGAAATGAGTTCCAAAACCGCAGATGACCGTTTCCTGTTGCAAAAAAAAATAGAGAAGCGATTTTCTGAAAAATATCCGGATAAATGGCTGCCCTTATACAGTCGGGTTACCTTCAGTCACAGGCCTTACACCGAAGCACTTGCTTTGGGTGATCGGCAGAAAGCCATTATGGATGAGGTCATGAAGCTTCCGGATATTGAAAAAATATGGGATTCCGAATTGGTGGAAAACGAGATCCTGTCGCTGTTAAAATCCGAATAACCAAAGCCTGATCACTACAATAACCTACTCACGGTTAACCTTTTTAAAATCAAAGGCCGGCTGGCAAATGGCAATGTATTCGCAGGGTTCCTCAAACGGATTTGAATACTGCACCCTGGTATTTTTCTCGATCCTGATTGATTGCCCGCTTTCGAGGATGATGGTCTCGCCATCAATGATAAATTGTTTTTTCCCTTTTATGATGTATGTATATTCATCGAATTCTGGTGTCTGGAATGGTTCGCTCCAGTGCGGAGGCGCAACCATGTGAGCGATCGATATGGCTGCATTTTGCGTGGCGGCAATGCCATGATGTTCTTCGATTAGCTTCCCGTCGGTGGTGGGTACAACAAATGGTGATTTTTGGACGAAGTATTTTTTCATATTATTTATTTTTTGAAGATAAAGTATACTGCGAGTACAAGGAATACAAAGCCCAGTGCGTGATTCCACCGAAAGCTCTCATTTTTGAAAAACAGCATCGAAAAGACCACAAATACGACAAGCGTAATGACTTCCTGAATGACTTTCAATTGCAGCAGCGAAAACGGCCCGCCATTTCCTTCAAATCCAATCTTATTGGCCGGAACCTGAAAGCAGTATTCGAAAAAAGCCAGTCCCCAACTGATTAAGACAATTGTGATAAGTCCGGCATTTTCAAACCACCGGAGCTCCTTAAACTTCAAATGACCATACCAGGCGAGGGTCATGAAAATGTTAGAAAGAACCAGCATTCCGATCGTGATAAAAGGTTTCATAGTCGCTTTTTTGTGTAAATTTAAAAAATCATCATTTGTCTGGGAAAAGGCGTAATGTAAAATTAATGTTATGCCGCCGAAAATTAACAGGAAAGTAACTGTAAAAATTACATCGATATAGTGTTGTGATATTAGCAATAAAAAAGTCGATATTCAATAATGCGTTATTGATAATTAGGCATTTTGTGTTTATGAAAATCATATTTGTAAAAAAACATTCGGTTTCC
>CALRKC020000144.1:0-6461 GCA_943367895.1 Erythrobacter sanguineus
CCCACGGTGGCGGTGCGTTTTCAGGTAAAGACCCTAGTAAGGTGGACCGCAGTGCTGCGTATGCTACCAGGCATATTGCTAAAAATCTTGTTGCCGCAGGTATTGCCGATGAGATTCTTGTTCAGGTTTCGTACGCCATTGGCGTGGCAAAACCGATGGGAATCTATATTAACACCTATGGCACTTCCAAAGTAAATCTTACCGATGGCGAAATCGCGCAGAAGGTAGAGGCTATTTTTGATATGCGCCCTTACTTCATTGAACAAAGGCTAAAACTCAGAAATCCTATTTACAGCGAAACCGCAGCATATGGCCACATGGGACGCAAACCGGAAACCGTAACCAAAACTTTCAAAAATCCGGCCGGAGAAACCAAATCAGTTACCGTGGAATTGTTTACATGGGAGAAACTTGATTTCGTGGACAATGTGAAAACTGCTTTCGGATTGTAATCCGTCAAAATATAAAAACCAGGCCCGGCATTTGTCGGGCTTTTTTTATTATTTTGCAGCAGACCACGATAAAAATGTACGATAAAACCATCCGCCTTGCCTCACCAACATCGTTAACCGGATTGATTGCCAATCCTAATTACCTGATGTTGCTCGCTTTTTTTAACGGCGCATTGATGATGAACTTCCATTCGATTTACAAGAAAGACATGGTGTTTATAATCGTAGTGCTTTTCTTCGGACTCATCTCTATGATTAACTTCAGGTATTGGTGGGCAGCCATCGCGAATTGTTGCTTTACATTGGTCTACTTCGCCGCAAGAGTTCCAAGACTTGCCAATCATTCGAATCTGGAATTCTTTATCGAAATAATCATCGTTGGCCTGCTACTGGCCAGATTGGCGAACCGAAGCTTCTCCGTTTCAGGAAATCTTCTAAGCGCCGTTCTCAGGATTTCCCTGGTTACGATTTATTTCTATACCGGCTTCCACAAGCTGAATTTCGACTTCTTTAACAGCGATGTAAGCTGCGTAAACCAAATCAATGCTTATGCCTTTTCGGTGTTCTCATCAAAAAATATTACTATCTCTCCAGTAGTTTCAGGCATTTTTCAATGGGCTACGATTTTTATAGAAATGATCCTGCCTTTTGGCTTGCTTTGGAAGCGAACACGAAAGTTCAGCGCATTGTTTTTACTCCTCTTTCACATCTATCTGGGCTTTACGGTCTTTGCCGACTTCTCGGCATTGGCCTGTTTCCTTATTCTTGGCTGCCTCGTCAATTTTAACAGTGTGAAAATGGACAGTCGGTTACCGAAATACATCCGAATCTACCTGATTTTTATCATTCTGGCTACCGTTCTGAGGCCGATACTTGACAAATACATTATTGCCCAGCATGTGCCTCACATTCATGGCGCTATCTTCAATATTGGTGCTGTCGTGTTTTTTGTTTACTACTTCAGGACATATGCTGCATTCAACCTAAAGCTTCAACGGACACAATATGTGCTTCCGGCACTTTGCTGCCTTTTAATCAGTATCTGGTCAATGAAAACTTATGTCGGACTGGGAAATTCGGCGAACCTGACCATGTTCAGCAATTTGGTTACCGAAAAAAACAGAAGCAATCATTTGCTGATTGACACCCGAAAGACAAAATTATTTGATTTCGAGGAAGACAACCTTCACATACTGTCACTCGATAAAAGGCTGCAAAAGGAAAAATTGGAGGGATTTATCTTACCCGTGTCCGAGTTTCATTACCGCGCGGCAAACTGGGCAAAAAACCATCGTGATTGGAAAATAAGCTGCACTATAGTCTATAAAAAAGACACCACCATCATTGCCGATCTCAGTAAAACTGATTTCGCAAACACAAAATGGTGGCACCGGTATGTGAATTTCAGGAAAATCCCGCCTGAAGGTCCCTGTAAATGCTTTTGGTAATTAATACGTCCCGTTTTTCATTTTCTCAAGGACTTCCTCATAGTTGCGTTTGGCCTCACCATCTTCAGCAACAGCTGCCTGGCTCACTGCAAGCTGCTCAGTCGCAATCGCCTTTTCCTTGTCGCCATTAAGATAATAAAGCTGCCCGAGCGTGTCCAGGTAGTACGCATTTTTGGCTTCAATTTTTAAACTCGCTTCAGACCACCTGATGGCTTTTTGAACATCGGCGCGATCCAACTTATGCTCTACAACATACCAAGCCACGGTATTGGCGGTATTGGCAAACTCGTACTTGAAAGTGGCCCATGGGTCATAGTCCGTTTTAAAATCTGCGCTATAAGCCCGGTCGAGGTTTTCAATCACACTGGAATCCGGTTTGATAACCGAATCAAAAAACTTTTCGTAAACACTCAAATATTCGCGCTCCGTCTCAGGCGAAAGCGTACGCTCTACAAAATAAAAATAGGAGCGTAAAGATGCCGCATTCTCTCCGGATAAAGCGATGTACTTTTTATAATACTGTCTTATTTTATCCGTTACCGTCTTGTCCGTTGAATCCTTATTGGCGTAGGTACTGAAAAATAAAGTCAGTACTGAATCCACATCGTTTTCATAATAGTGCGCATCCGTTTCATCGTCGGTGTTGAATGTCTCCTGAGCTTTCCTGATTTCCGGCAGATGGACGTAAACATAGTCCAGAAAATCAAATTTCCAGGCCTCGGAATTCCATTCTCCCCCGACAAAAAGCCTTGAGGAAAAACCATCTCCCCTGAGTTCGCTCAGTCCTGCGTCAATGAAATCCTGATCATACGCATTCGATTTCTTATAAAACGCTATGACTTGTGCCCATTTTGCCCTGACGGTTTCAATACCCGTTTTGAGCTTGTAGAGATTTTCCCTGTCTTTAATTACGCTTTCACGGGAGTAGTCAGCATAAACGTCAACAGCAACCGTATCTACGGCAATCGTTTCAGTCAATTCGCCATCGCGATCATAAGGCGCCACTACCGCTACGCTATCCGCGAACACATTATTAAAAGGCCTGCCTATAGTACCAGCGTTCTTAAACAATTTGATTAGTTCCGGCACGGTGGCCTTCTTACTGGAAATCAGGCGATCGAACTTCAGATACTGATTTGCCTGCTGCAGTTCATCATAAGCCGAATTATAGTTGTTGAAATATCCCGACTTCCTTAAGGTCACAGCAGTATGATAAATCATGTCCCCATCTGAATTGAACACCAGTATTTGCGGCTTTTTAACGTCCAGTTTGTTTTTTAAAAGCAGGTTTTTATCGACTTCCGAAGCCAGGTAAAACGCAAAATGATCTTCAGACTCCACATACTCTTCAGACATATTGTAACCAACCTGTGTTTCGGTACGCCTGATAAACTTGTCAAATTCAGCCTGACTGTTCTTATTTTCATAATCAAAAGCCACTACCAGAAACTTGTTCTTTGACCTGGCGGCCGTTTTCTGCGCTTCGGCAAAAGTTTTGGCAATCGTATATTTAAAAGTAAAGGACGGCGCTTCTTCCGAAATGGTTTCTTCTTCCAATACGTCTATATCGGCTACAATTCTGGCATTTTTTCCAAAATCCGTATCTTCAATCACCTGGGGTATCAATTTCTCACTGCTTTTTTCAGCCAGGCCTTGTTCCTTAAAAACAAACGCTTTGCGTGAACTGGATTCGCTCATCAACAACTCATTCTTATCATTCTTATAAATTTTGAAATTAAGGCCGCTCATTTCGTTGTAATCCATTTCAACCTTGATTTCAGAAACATCATCCGGAATTTCAAATTTTGAGATAAGCGTAGGCTTTTCGCTTCGTGCTGCACCATAATAATTCCGGTAATTAGCGAAGTACAGGTATCTGGTCTTATCCAATTTGAAGGATACCGGCTGGTCTTCGTTATAATTTATTTCGTCCATTTCCATCCCCATATATTCCCGGATACTTTTATACTCCGGCGGACGGGAATCAGTTTGCTGCGTGCCGATATATACACCTGAGAACATATAGAATGAAGCCGCGCTGTCAAACGTAACCGTTAATGAGGAAGCGGTTTTATCCCTTACGACAGGCATCACTTTAAAATGGCTATCGGCATTTCGGTTCACATTAAGCCTTAGTGTATCGCCTTCCTTCTCATAGTTTCCGTGCAGGAAAACCAGTTCATAAGTATTGTCTTCATTAAGGCGCATTATCAAATTCGCCCCCATATTATTTGAGAGGTAAACACCGGGTTTGATATCGGTGGTTTGGGCAAAAGCCCCATACAGCGGCAACAACAAAAGCAATAGCTTTTTCATAGTCAGGTAGATTTCTTTAAGGGCAGAAAGATATTATTTTTTTGATTCGGCGAAACATCTGCCCATAAAAAAATCCACATAAAAGTGGATTTTTCGTTTGATTACAAATCATATTTTAAGCTGAAGAGCAGATAGCGCGGTTGCACGAAATATTGAGAAGTTCGTGTGGCAAACTGCGAGAATCCATCATCGTTCAGGGAAGTCGTATTCAACAGGTTTGTCCCGGAAACCTTGAATTCCCAGTTACTACCTTCTTTTTGGTAGCTCAGGCTCGCGGTGAGGAAATCATACTCATTGTTGACTGTCTTTTCATCGTTTCGATAATGATAAAACTCATACTGCGCGGTGAATGCGAAACTTTTCAGGAAGAAATAATCCAGATTGACGAATGGCCTGTCTGTAATGAAAGTCGAGTTGTTATAATCATTGATACTGACATTGTATCCGACTTCGATATTCGGCAGGTTTTTATAGATCGTAGCGGCTTTCAGCGTGTAACTGTGGGTAAAGCTTTCTGTTTCGCGTCGTAAGCCATTCTGGATGTTATTGAATTTTGACCAATTGAAGCTGGCATTTACTGACGCCTTATAATTCCTCAGGAAAGAACGCCCGTAGTTTCCAAAAGCAGAAAAGTTTTCGTCGGCGAAATTGGAGTTATACGGAGTCGAAAATTGATTGATCCCATCAAAAATCGCATTGGTCTTCACCGCGTCGGTTTTCCTTGAATAATTGAGATAGCCGCTAATATTTTCAAAATTAAACATGTTGTACTTGAAATACCTCAGCGAGTGTACTTGTGAGGTAGCATTTTCCAGAGTCCTGTTGCCACGAAACAGGCTGCTGTATGAAGAGAATACGTTGCCCTGCGTTAACTGATTGATGTCGGTGAAGTCATTTGAAATCGAGAAGTTATAAGTCAGCGTTTCTGCTTTCTTTATCTGATACAAGGCGAAGAAATCAGGCAAGATCCTGAAGAAATCCTGTTGGTATTCCGTCCCGAGCTGCTCATTAGTCATATTGTAGGAGTGCACGCTGAAACCCGGGGTGAATGTAAACTTCCCGGTCAGAACCTTGTAATGGAATCCGACAAATGCGTCGTTGAAATTGTATCTTACATCATTATTGTTCTCCGGCTGTTCAAGATCATTGCGGGAATTGTTATCGAGGATTTGGAAAATACGGGAATTGAAATGCTGATAGGAATACGTGTTACCGAAAGTCAGGTTGATGTTGCTTTTCGGTGTCACCATATAATAATAGTCGAGTTTGGCATCAAGCTTGCTGGTTTTTACAAATCGCTCCTGATTGATGTTATTGCGCGCCTGCCCTGAAATATATCCTGCCAGATCAAACGGCTGCGTCTGCAGGTTTGCATTGTAAAACGGATCCTCGTCCTGATACAGGTGCTGAATTTCCAATGCAAATACATTCTTGTCGCTTTGGGTATAGTACATACTCAGATTCTGGTTCACCGACTTCGGACTTTGGTCTTTATCGGTAAAAATATCTTCCGACGCAACAGTGTTGTTCACTATGGATTGCCTGAACAGGCTGTTGTCTTCATTTTGTTTTGAGAGTTTGGAAATCACATCATAGTCAAATTGGAATTTGGTATTCGGCTTGTAACTGGAACTGAATTTAAACAGCCCCAATTCACTTTTCTGCAATGCTTTTTCGTCACTTCGCTGCTGGGCATTGGTATCCAGGATAACAGTCTGTGATTTGGTTTCTGTTTCGGTTGTGGAAGAAGAAAGTATCGCAAAACCGCTCAGTCCCCAGCTTTTAGTAACATTATAAGAAAAATTTGTCGCTCCGAAACGGGTTTCAATTTCCTTGGCGCGATTGTTCCGAAGCAGTGAAATGCCAAGATCATTTGAAGAGACATTGAAGTTGCTGCCGCCTTTACGCATCATGTTGCGAAAGCCGCCGGTAAACTTAAAGTAATCCTGGACAGTGAGTGGCAGTTCCCCGGTATTGTTAAAATTGGTAATCAGGTTGATGCTGTATTTTGGGTTGTAATAAAATAGTTTTGGATTCACCAGATAACGTTCGTCCGGGCCCGCCGCTGCCGTAAAATCACCAAACCAGAAATTTTTCTTGCCGTCTTTCAGCTTGATGTTCATTGCAATACTTTCCTCATTGTTTTCAAGCCCTTTCAGCGCACCAATCTCATTGTAATTGCGCAAAACCTGAACTTTATCAATGGCATCGGCGGGAATATTTTTTACACCAAGTTTGGTATCTC
>CALRKC020000145.1:0-6427 GCA_943367895.1 Erythrobacter sanguineus
AGTCGTGATAAAAGGGCCGGTTGCAATAGCCGGATCGATTTTGTTTTTGTGCAGGAATAACGGAACGAGCGTCCCTAAAGCCCCTGCGAACAAAATCACGGCAATCATTGAAATTGCAATAGCAAACCCAACCATATACTGCTGAAAAACAATGGAATGGTATACGAGTAGCAGCATTGAGATAATAGTTCCGGAAATCAGGGCTACGGTTAACTCCTTGGTTAAATACCTTCTGTTAAATTCTTTTAGCGTTCCGTTTGCAAGGCCCTGTACAACAATCGCCGACGCCTGGACGCCTATATTTCCTGCGGTTGCTGAAAGCAGTGGCACAAAAATGATTAGTGTTCGGTATTGCTCGAACGCCTTTTCATTGCCGTCCAATACAACAGAAGCTACCAACTCGATAAAAAACCCGATCAAAAGCCAGGGTAAACGTGCCTTGATTAACTCCAGGACACTGTCGCTGGCTTCAACGTCCTGCGTGATACCCGCGGCGAGTTGGTAATCCTTTTCCGCTTCATCCCGGATTACATCTACGATATCATCGATGGTGATACGCCCTACAAGCCTGCCCAGCTCATCGACAACAGGAATGGCTTCCAAATCGTATTTCTGCATGATCCGTGCCACTTCGACATCTTCCGTATCGACTTTAACCGAGTTGAGCTTGCGAATGTAAATATCATTAATCTGCTGGCGTGTGGAGGTAATCAGGAGGTCTTTCAATGAAAGCCTTCCTTTCAGCCGGTCTTCATCATCAACCACATAGATGGAGTGTACCCGTGAAATATTCTCCGCCTGGATACGCATCTCCTTGACGCAGGTCAGTACGCTCCAGTTTTCATTGACTTTCACGAGTTCCTTGTGCATAATACCCCCCGCGGTATGCTCGTCATAGCGGAGCAGGTCGACGATGTCCTTGGCGTGTTCAACATCCTGCAATTCAGAGATAACTTCTTCCTTACGGTCTTTGGAAAGCTCAGCGATGATATCTGCAGCATCATTGGTTTCCAGTTCATCGAGCTCTTCGGCAATCTCTTTAGGGGAAAGCCTTTTTAAGATATTCTCACGGACGTCATCCTCCATTTCCAGGAGGATTTCAGCTGTTTTCTCACTGTCAAGGACTTTGAAAATATACGTTGCATCGTCAAAGTCGAGTTCGTCAAGAATTTCGGCAATATCAGCATGGTGTAAATCGTTCAGCAGTGCTTCCAGTTGATGGTCGCTTTTAGACTGAATCAGCTCTTCAAGCTGCGCGATAAGTTCCTTGCTGATTTTAAATTCCATCGGCTTCTATTTTTTGTGTCAAAGCGATAAAGGCTTCCACGGACAGTTGTTCCGGGCGGAGGTCAAAGATAGTATCTTCTCTTAAATTATCCGACAAATTTAAAGTTTTTAAACTATTTCTTAATGTCTTGCGACGCTGCTGGAATGCCGTCTTCACGACTGTAAAAAACAGTTTTTCACTGCAGGGCAACGTATAATTCTCTTTTCTGCGCAGGCGCAAAACACCTGATTTTACTTTTGGCGGTGGGTTAAATACATGTTCGGGAACGGTAAATAAATACTCTGCATCGTAGAATGCCTGCGCCAATACAGATAGGATTCCGTATGCCTTACTGCCTTTTTTCTCGCAGATCCTTTCCGCTACTTCTTTCTGGAACATGCCGGCGAATTCGGGAATCTGGTCGCGGAATTCCAGTGCGCGGAAAACGATCTGTGTGGAGATATTGTAGGGAAAATTGCCGATGATTGCAAATGGTTTCCCTTCAAAAGTCTTGTTGATGTTGTATTTCAGGAAATCTTCCCCTATTATTTTCCCGTGAAGTTTCGGATAATTCTGGTTCAGGTATGCCACTGATTCGGTATCAATCTCAATCACATACGTCGTATACGGCTGTTCGAGCAGATACTTTGTCAGTACACCCATACCCGGTCCGATTTCGAGGACATTTTCATATCCGGCACCACTCAGCGTTGCTGCGATATCTGCCGCTACACTTTCGTCTTTCAGGAAATGCTGCCCGAGGTGTTTTTTTGCTCTTACGTTGTCCATTTTTTTTTGGATTGTTAGATTATTAGAGTGCTGCGCGCTTAGATTGTTCGACTTCTTAGACTATCTTAAAAAATAGATTTTTCAGGGTTGCTATATGCACAAAGTCTAAGAAGTCTAAAGCACAGCGGTCTAAATTTACTCGACGCTGTAATGGTCGCTCATCACCTCCAGCTCTGTCCTGAACGCGATCATTTTAGAACCGAAAAGACGCTGCCCTTCCTCACGAAGCCTGGGTGCATCTTCATCATAGTAACGTTGCAGGGTTTCCTGGCTGTCCGTTGTGTACTGAACGGCGTAAGTGACACCGCCCATTTCTTCTTCCACCAAAACCCTGATTAGGCGAGCCGAAGTAAATTTACCTGTCGCCAGTACATCCGTGATATGTTTTTCCTGCATCCAGCGCAGCCATTGCTCATGGATTGATTCGTCCAGGTTTAAAGTTACATTGTAAATAATCATGTCTTTTGTTTTTGGTGGCCTGATTACAAGTTCGTGTCGCCGCGAAGCTGCCTGAATTTCGCCCGCGCATCAATAAAATAGATACTGTCCTGATGGTTGAACAATATTTTCTCATACAAAGGTTTGGCCTTTTCAGGGTCTTTCAACTGTTTGTTATAAATCTCAGCTGAAAAATAAAGCGCCTCATCAATGTAAATGCCCTCGGCAAATTTATCGATAATGGTCTGATATTGCTGCAAAGCCATGGTATCATCACCACTTTTTTCGTAGATCCTACCGAGTCTTAACAGCGTAACGTCCTCGATTTCCTGGGTTTTGTGATCCTTCAGGATTTCCTGAAACAAGGCCAACGATTCGGGGGTTTTGTGCTGGTACAAAAGATAATCTGCCCGGGCAAATCGCTTCAGGTCGGTTTGTGTGGAATCTGAAACGGTATTGTCATTGATCAGCAGGAAATACTCGAGCGCATCGTTGGCAATCAATTGGGAAGAAGCCGATTTCAATTCCTTGAACTGCTTCTGTGCCCATTCAAAATCAGATTTGAAATAACTGGTCTTGGCTGCTTTGAGGCTGGCTTCGTGCCCTACCTCATCATTCTTCAGGTCGTCTTCAATCTGTGAATAATAAATCAGGGCCTGGTTGTATTTTTCCTCGAAAAGCAGGATGTCTGCCAGTTCCATCTTGACATCGGCGATCTGGTATTTGTTGAGTTGCATGCCCAATGCTTCCTGAAGGATCTTCTTTCCTGCTTCCGGATTGTTCTGGCTGAAAGTCAGGAAACGGGCCTGAAGCAATTGCAGTGGCAGCGAAAAAGGCATCACGCCATACTGTTGAAGCAACGCATCGAGTTCCGCATTGACCAACGGAAAATCTTTTGGTTGGGCCTTCTCTGTTTTCATGGTCATCAGGAACGTATGTGCCTGGATCTGCAATTGGATGTCCTGGGTGTTTTCGAGTACAAAAGCGAAAATTTCAGCTGCGGTTTCACTTTCGTCATCGTCCATTGCCATCTGCGCCATGTTTACGATGCTTGAGAAGGTTTCAGGATTTCTTTTATAAATCGCTTTCTCCTGGATGAACGCCTTGGCATAATCTTTTTGCTGTAAATAAAACCAGCTTAAATAGCCGTTCCAGAAAACATCCTGGCTTTTCTGTGCACGAAGTAACAGTGCTTTCTTGAGGTCGGTGTTGAAGGATTCCTCGGCATCTTCGGTCATGAAGCGTGCCAATTGGTTCCGTATTGCAATTAAATTCTGTTGGTTCTTAAAAGATTCTTCCAAAAACCGTTCAATCATCATGTCGGTATTTCCCAATTGCCCGTAAATCAGTGCTGTCTGATAGTTAAAAACCAGTTTTGGATCCAACGAAGATGCCAGTTCATAAGACTTAAGTGCATAATCCAACACTGTTTTCCGCTCAAACGCAGCAGCAATCATGTAGACATTCGAGGGATTTTCTTTTATCTTTTCCAATGCCTGCTCATAATACTTTTTTGCCTCAGGTTCTTTTTTCTGTAACTGATAATTATACCCGATTTCGACAAGAAGGTTGAACTGCCTGAATTTTTCGTAACGCGCCGTCAGTGCTTTTTCTGCCTTTTCATATTGCGCCAACTGCTGGTAACAATCGATAACTTTCTGGAAGTAAAGTCCGTTTGAAGGCTGATTTTTCAACAATTCCTCATAGCTGATGACAGCTTTTTCAAAATCGCCTTTGTCGAAATAATTCTGCGCCAATTGTTCATTCTGCGCAAAAACGGAACAGGTCACAAACAGCACCAGAAATAAAAACAGCTTTTTCATAATAACAATGTCGAATGGAACGACTAATATAACAATAACTTTCGCCCGTTAGTATACTTATTGGGCATAAAGTAATGTTAATCGATGATATCGAATCCGGTGTATGGGCGAAGCACTTCAGGGATCACGATTCCTTCCGGCGTCTGGTAATTTTCAAGGATACCTGCCAATACGCGCGGCAAGGCCAATGAGCTTCCATTCAGCGTATGTGCCAAATGGTTTTTGCCGTCCTTATCGCGGTAACGCAGTTTTAATCGGTTGGATTGGAACGTTTCAAAATTGGAAACAGAACTGATTTCCAGCCAACGCTCCTGTGCGGTAGAATATACTTCGAAATCATAGGTCATTGCTGAGGCAAAACCCATATCGCCCCCACAAAGGCGCAATACCCTGTACGGCAATTTCAGTTCGTTTAGTATGTTTTTTACATGTTCTACCATGCCTTCAAGCGCTTCATAAGATTTCTCAGGATGTTCTATCCTTACGATTTCCACTTTATCAAACTGGTGCAGGCGGTTCAGTCCGCGCACGTGTGCGCCGTAAGATCCCGCTTCGCGACGGAAACAGGGTGTATAAGCTGTAGCCAACACCGGCAATTCATTTTCGCTTAAGATGACATCGCGGAACAAATTCGTCACCGGAACTTCCGCGGTTGGGATTAAATATAAATCATCGGTCTTATCGTGATACATCTGCCCTTCCTTGTCAGGCAATTGCCCGGTACCATAACCGGAAGCTTCATTCACCAAATGCGGCACCTGGTATTCTTCGTAGCCTGCAGCGGTATTTTTGTCAAGGAAATACGTAATCAGTGCACGTTGTAATTTCGCGCCTTTTCCCTTATAAACAGGGAATCCCGCTCCGGTAATCTTATTCCCGAGTTCAAAATCGATAATATCGTATTTTTTCACCAGGTCCCAATGTGGCTCTGCGCCTTCGTGCAAAACCGGGATGTCGCCTTCCTGGAATACATTCAGGTTGTCGTCCGGGGTTTTCCCTTCAGGCACAAGATCTGCCGGTGTGTTTGGAAGGGTGTACAATTTTTCAGTCATTTCAGAAGCAAAAACATCAAGCTTTTCGGCAAGTTCTTTGCTTTTTTCCTTTAATGAAACCGTCTTTTCTTTTAAGATAGCGGCTTTCGCTTTTTCACCGCTTTTCATCAGTTCGCCGATATCCTTGGATAACCTGTTGGATTCCGCGAGGGTATTGTCCAATTCCACCTGAGTGGCGCGGCGCTTTTCGTCCAGCTGGATAACATCGGCGACGACTGAAGCCACATCAATATTCCTTTTGGCCAATGCCTTTACAACTTTCTCCTGATTCTCCCTGATAAATGCGATCTGTAACATACCTTAATTTTTATGTGCGCGCAAATTTAATGAAATGTTTTAAATAGCGCGATTTAAGCACAGTAAAAACGGTTTTGCAAAACACTACGTATATTCTAAAAAAGAGGCAATTAAAATCAAATCAGGAATTTGTTTTTATATTTGACAAAAAATGCTTTAAAATGAAATATTACTACTCATTGTTGATATTATTTACTTTACAGTTCCTTTCTGCCCAAAAAGTAGGCGATGGACTGGGAAGTATCGTAGAAGCAGAAATGAAATCTGCCTCACAGGTCATGAACTTTGTGATCAACCCAAACACCACCAAGTCCGATATCACTTATCAGAAACTTGAGCTTACGGTTGATCCCGGGGTGTATTATATTTCGGGAAAGGTGACAACCACTTTTACCGCGCTTTCCACAATGAGCACCGTTGTTTTTGACCTGACTGATGAGCTTACCGTCAGTACTGTAAAAAGAAATAACATACCCCTTTCGTTTGTACAAAACAACAACAATGAAATCGTGATTACGCTCCCCGGCGGTTTGGCGGCGGGTGGCTCGACTACTGTAGAGATTACGTATGCCGGTCAGCCTTCGACTAATAATGACGCTTTCACAACAGAGGATCACAACGGTACCCCGGTACTGTATACGCTTTCGCAGCCTTATGGCGCTCAGGACTGGTGGCCTTGTAAGCAGGATTTAAATGACAAGATCAACAGCATTGATGTTTATATCACCGCACCATCGCAATATGTGAGCGTTTCGAACGGA